>JAJOJD010000011.1 GCA_021208965.1 Gammaproteobacteria bacterium | reverse complement strand
GTGGCGCCGTGGCTGCATTTGCGTATTTATTATTCGTTTTATTATATTTTCCCTGTGTTTCTACAACGGCCGCCATTGCACGGGAAATTGGAAAGGGCTGGGCATTATTTTCAATTGTGTGGACGACTTTTATCGCTTATGGCGTAGCCGTTTTCTTTTATCAATCCATGACGCTAAGCGAACATCCAATGCTCTCCGTCATTTGGATGATATCTATTTTAGGAGTCTATGTGGTGACTTTTGTTTTGTTGAAACACTATTCACCTAAGCATGATTCTTTCATTTCCTCAAAAACCAAGTCTCCTTGTCAATCGTCTAGAAAACACCGACGATCGTTATGTGGCAAGCATTAATGTTTAGGCATGTACAAGCGAAACCTTACTCGCTATAATCCAGGTCTTATTTTAGTCAGCACTTAACCACTAGGAAATTACGATGAATTTACATGAATACCAAGCTAAACAGCTATTTAGAGAATATCAATTACCAACCTCCGATGGCGCCGTTGCCAGTGATGTTGACACTGCTGTTGCGATAATGAAAAATTTGAATACCCCTGAGGTTGTCGTCAAGGCTCAAGTTCATGCGGGCGGGCGAGGTAAAGCGGGAGGGGTGAAATTAGTCAAAGATGAACAAGCTTTGCGTGATGTTTTTGATCGTTTAATTGGAAAAAACTTGGTCACTTATCAAACTGATTCCCGAGGACAGCCCGTCAATCAAATTCTGATTGAGAAAGCTTCTGATATCGCGCGTGAGTTATATTTGGGTGCCGTGGTTGATCGTGCAACCCGTCGCGTTATTTTTATGGCGTCTACGGAAGGGGGAGTAGAGATTGAGGAAGTGGCCGCTAAACATCCAGAAAAAATACTAAAAGTCGTGATGGATCCTGTTGTCGGTATTCAACCCTACCAGTGCCGTGATGTTGCGTTTAAACTAGGTTTAAATGATGAGCAAATCAAACAATTTACGCACATTATGATTAATTTAGGCCGATTATTTGTCGAAAAAGATTTTGCTTTATTAGAAATCAATCCCTTAATTGTAAAAACAGACGGTCATTTAAGTTGTTTAGATGGAAAAATTGTTGTGGATGGTAATGCGTTATATCGCCAGCCTGTTGTTCGTGCGATGTATGATGCTAGCCAAGAAGATGAGCGTGAAAACCGTGCCCGCGAATGGGAATTAAATTATGTGGCTTTGGAGGGTGACATTGGTTGTATGGTTAATGGGGCGGGGCTGGCCATGGCCACGATGGATTTGGTGAAGTTCCATGGTGGACAACCGGCTAACTTTTTAGATGTTGGAGGTGGTGCAACAAAAGAACGCGTCACCGAAGCGTTTAAGATTATTTTATCGGATAAAAATGTCAAAGCGATTCTTGTGAATATATTCGGTGGGATTGTTCGTTGTGATTTAATTGCCGATGGTATTCTCGCTGCCGTGAAAGAAGTGGGCTTAACGTTACCTGTTATTGTTCGACTAGAGGGAAATAATGCAGATTTAGGTGCCAAATTATTAAATGACAGTGGCATGAATATTATTGCGGCAAAAAGTTTTGATGACGCCGCCATACAAGTGGTTGCAGCAGCTAAAAAATCATAAGAGGAAAAGAAAAAATGAGTATTCTAATTAATAAAAACACAAAATTAATTTGCCAAGGGTTTACAGGCAAACAAGGTACTTTGCACTCTCAGGGTGCTATTGATTATGGGACCCATTTTGTTGGGGGCGTCACTCCTGGGAAAGGCGGGCAAACACACTTGGATCGGCCTGTTTTTAACACCGTCAAAGAAGCTGTGATGGCAACCGGTGCTGACGCGACGATGATTTATGTTCCTGCTGCGTATTGCAAAGATTCTATTCTTGAAGCGGCAGATGCGGGGATTAAAGTGATTGCGTGTATCACAGAAGGCATTCCAACCTTAGACATGCTTGATGTCAAATACGTGCTTGAAAACTCTTATCCTGACGTGGTATTAATTGGTCCCAATTGTCCTGGTTTAATCACTCCAGGTGAATGTAAAATGGGCATTATGCCTGGTCATATTCACTTGGCCGGAAAAGTTGGGATAGTTTCTCGTTCAGGCACCTTGACCTATGAAGCGGTTAAACAAACGACTGACTTAGGTTTTGGTCAAAGTACTTGTGTTGGTATTGGTGGAGACCCGATCCCTGGCAGCAATTTTGTGGATATTCTTGCGCGTTTTCAAGCAGATCCGCAAACTGAAGCTATTATCATGGTTGGCGAAATTGGTGGATCTGCAGAAGAAGCCGCTGCTGACTTTATTAAAGCAAATGTGACAAAACCTGTGGTTGCCTATATTGCAGGGGTGACAGCCCCAGCCGGAAAACGTATGGGTCACGCCGGCGCCATTATTTCTGGCGGAAAAGGAACTGCCGCTGAAAAATTTGCTGCATTAGAGGCTGCAGGGGTAGCGATTACCAAAAACCCTGCGCAAATTGGTTTGCGCTTAAAAGAATTAACCGGTTGGTAAAAAATCTACTCAAAAACAGATCGAAATGATGTTTAACGCCTCATCGATCTGTTCTTTTTTGATGATTAATGGCGGTGCAAAGCGTATAACCGTTTTGTGTGTTTCTTTGCTGAGCAATCCTTTATCCATTAACTGTAAACAGAAATGGCGTGCATTAAATTCTCGTTTGATTTCAAGACCAATAAATAATCCTTTCCCCCTAATATCGGCAATAGCCGGGTGTTGAATTTGGCGAAGCTGTTCTAAGAAATAAGAACCAAGATCAGCAGAATTTTCAGCTAATTTTTCTTCTTCCAACACTTTAATCGCTTCAGTGGCGACAGCAGCAGCCAACGCATTTCCGCCAAAGGTACTGCCATGGTCGCCTGGATGAAATACATCCATAATATGGCGATCCGCGAGAAATGCGGAGACAGGCAACAAACCTCCCCCTAAAGATTTACCTAAAATAATACCATCAGGACGGACGTTTTCGTGATCACAACAAAAGCGTTTGCCTGTTCGCCCCAAACCGGTTTGAATTTCATCGGCAATCAATAAAACATGGTGTTTTTCACAGATTTTCTTACAAGCACGTAAATATCCTTGGGGAGGCATAAAAATACCCGCTTCACCTTGAATCGGTTCAAGCAGAAAAGCGGCCGTATTTTCAGTTATAGCCGCTTCTAGCGCATCTACGTCGCCATACGGTACAATTTTATACCCATTCGCATAAGGCCCAAAGCCATCACGGTATTGTGGATCTGATGAAAATCCAACAATTGTCGTTGTCCGACCGTGAAAATTTCCTGTACAGACAATAATTTCGGCTTGATTGTCAGGGATTTTTTTAACACGATATCCCCATCGATGCGCCGCTTTTAAGGCCGTTTCTACTGCTTCTGCCCCTGTATTCATGGGAATAATTTGATCATAACCAGAGAAATGGGATAAGGTTTCTAAAAAAACACCTAGCTTGTCATTGTAATATGAGCGAGAGGGAATAACTAACGTCTCGGCTTGTTTTTTTAGAACATCAACGAGGCGAGGGTGACAATGTCCATGACTAACGGCTGAATAAGCACTCATCATATCCATATACTGTTTGCCTCCAGAGTCCCATGCGTAAACTCCTTTCGCACGACTAATCACTAACGGAAGTGGCGAATAAATATTTGCCCCATATTGTCGCTCTACATTGATCATGTGTTCAGATGTCGTCATGATAATACCTCTTTCTGGAATGCGTTGATAATACAAGTCATGGTTTTTTCTGTTATGCTGTCTTTGTCTAAATGTGGATTGTATTCAGCAATCTCGTAGCCTATCAATTGAGAGTCACCTGCCCATCGCGAGATAATTCGACAGAATTCTGGTGCATTAATCCCGCAAGCGACGGGCGTGCCGGTGCCTGGAGCGAACTCGGGGTCAAAACCATCAAGGTCAATACTAAAACCAAAATGGGATGTGGAGCGTGTCACTTGTTTGTGCGCGCGTTCAAGCAATACCTCCAAGCCTTCCTGCTGAATATCTGTATTCGTGTAGACGGTTACGCCTGCATTTTTTAATAATTCAGCTTCTTCGTATTCAAAGCTTCGAACCCCAATCAAGCATAAATTTTCAGGTTTGAGCTTTGTTTTTTCGGTCAATAGGTGAGTGAGTTTTTTATCTCCATACCCGAGTAATGCAGCCACTGGCATACCGTGAATATTTTTTGTATGGCTTGTGTCAAAGGTATGGGCATCCATGTGAGCGTCAACCCAAATGAGTCCTAGATCTCCATCAATGGCACTGGCAGCGCCACTCCATGTCCCAATCGCACAAGAATGATCACCGCCAATAGTGCAAAATCGATGCTTCAACGTTATTTGCTCAAAAACACATGCGGCAATTTGGGTGTTAACATTAACAATCATATCTAAGCGTTCCGTTTGTGATAATGTTTTGTTTGCGCGCCCCAATAAGTAAGAACGCTCATCGATGATGTTGGCCCAATCATAATATTCCGGATTCTGTAATGTAGTTGAGTGCTGGAATGCAAACGGTCCATCAGAACTGCCGTGGTGATAACCACCAATACCTAAGGCAGCGCCAATGAAGTGAATTTTTTTCATAATTAAAGTGGCTACTAATAACTTTTAAACATTCTAGATAAACCTGATCTTGAGTACAATAAGATTCGTCTATCAACGCGAAGTTTAACATCGATATCTTACAAAAAAAATCAAAAATATCTGTCATCACTGGGTAGAGTCATTATGGTAGTATTCTCTGTGCTTATTCCGTGATAACTTTTTCTTAATAAAGCTTGTCATCCTGCTTAAATGCGGAAGGGGGAAATCATGCTTCATCAACATACTTCACTCGATCAGTGGAAAAATATTGTTTTTTTGCCAGTCGTTAACTCTCTCGTTGAGGAGCAGTTGCGTGAACTAGAAAATAAAGCCATGAAAGACCAATTCGCTCATTGCGAATTATTGGATGGTGAAAAAGTCGAACTTTGGTTTCAATTATACTATCTTTGGAAGAAATCACCGAACAAAACACCGCGGCAAGTGGGGTGGCTTAATCAGCTTAAATATGGGATAACATCCTTAAGACGCTGTGAAAAATTATCCAGCTAACATTCGCTCACAGCTGGTCAGTGTTTACTATTTCAGAAATATAAGGTTTAATGCGCCTTTATGAATTGAGGCGAGAGCGTTATGTTAATTGGTGTACCGAAAGAAATTAAAAGCCAAGAATTTCGTGTTGGTTTAACCCCTTCGAGCGTCGGTGAATTGATTCACTCTGGCCATCAAGTTATCGTCGAAAAAAATGCGGGATCAGGAATTGGTTTGGATGATGAATCGTATCGCCGAGTTGGAGCGGTTGTTGTCGATACAGCAGAAGAAATTTTTACCCAAGCAGATATGATCGTTAAAGTAAAAGAGCCTCAACCCAATGAGTGTCGATTATTGCGTCCAGGTCAAATTTTATTTACTTATCTACACTTGGCTCCTGATACTGTGCAGACAGAACTACTGTTAGAGTCCGGCTGTATTGCGATTGCTTATGAAACAGTCAGCGATCATCATGGTCGTTTACCTTTATTATCCCCCATGAGTGAAGTTGCTGGTCGTATGTCTATTCAAGCAGCAGCGAAATGTCTCGAGATGGTTTCAGGAGGTAAGGGTTTACTGCTTGGTGGTGTCGTAGGCGTTCCGCCCACAAAAATATTGATTTTGGGGGGTGGAGTCGTTGGCTCTAATGCTTTGCGTGTTGCCGTGGGTATGGAAGCAGATGTGACATTAATGGACGTTTCGTTAGACCGTATGCGTGAAATTGATACCTTGTATGGCGCAAACGTAAAAACGGTATACCCGACAAAAGATATTATCGCTGAGTATATTAGTAAAGCCGATGTTGTTATTGGTGCTGTGTTATTACCGGGCGCTGCAGCGCCACGATTAGTGACGCGAGAAATGGTTGGGACAATGAGTAAAGGGTCAGTGTTGATCGACGTTGCGATTGATCAAGGAGGATGTTTTGAAACGAGTCAACCAACAACACATGAAAAACCGGTATATTTAGTCGATGGCGTTGTGCACTATTGCGTTGCGAATATGCCAGCGGGTGTTGCCAAGACATCAACGTACGCATTAAACAACGCAACATTGCCGTTTGTCTTATCCTTAGCAAATAAAGGGCACATCAAAGCATTACAGGAAAATGTTCACTTGTTAAATGGTCTCAATATTTATGAAGGTCAGCTGACTTGTGAAGCCGTTGCTCGTGCTCAACACAAGGCATATACAAAAGCTTCGACTATTTTTGAATAAACCAATTGGTGGGTCGTCTGCGGCTCGAACGCAGGACCGACGGATTAAGAGTCCGCTGCTCTACCAACTGAGCTAACGACCCACTCGTTTATCATACTAATTCTTGTAAAAAGCACAATATTTTTATTGTATTTGCGATATAATTGTTTTTTTTTTCTAGGAGGTATGCATGGAGTTAAGTGCATTAAAAGCGTTTATTGAACAGAATATCACGTGTGATCATGTTAGAGTCAATGGCGACGGTCGTCATTTTAACGCCGTTATCGTGTCAGCAAATTTTGAAGGTTTAAATACATTCAAACGTCAACAAACGGTGTATGCGTTTTTAAGCGCAAAAATTGCGAGCGGTGAACTCCATGCTTTTACGATGAAAACGTATACGCCAGACGAATGGCGACAAGCGCAGCAGGTATAACAGATGGATAAACTGACTATTGAAGGCAACATTCCTTTACAGGGAGAGGTTGTTATCTCAGGCGCAAAAAATGCGGTGTTGCCTATCTTAGCCTCAAGCATTTTGTTAGATGCTCCTTTAATTTTATCGAATGTTCCAGAATTGCGTGACGTTTCGACAATGATAGATGTCTTGCGGCACATGGGTGCCGCAGTAGCGAAGGTAAATGATGCTGAGTTTTTGATTGACCCGCGTCGCCTTAATTGTTTCGAGGCTCCTTATGATCTGGTGAAAACCATGCGGGCTTCTATTGTTGTACTCGGTCCATTATTAGCACGTTATGGTCAAGCGCGCGTATCTTTGCCTGGAGGATGTGCGATCGGTAGTCGTCCTGTTGATATTCATTTGAAAGGATTAGAAGCGATGGGCGCTAATATTGAGGTTAATGAAGGTTATATTCATGCTAATGCGCCTAAAGGTTTACGGGGTACACATTTCGTTTGTGATACGGTAACAGTCACTGGAACGGCGAATATTATGATGGCAGCTACTTTAGCGATGGGTGAAACGGTTATTCAACACGCCGCTTGTGAGCCAGAAATTGTTGATTTGGCCGAATGCTTAAACCGAATGGGTGCAAAAATTGTCGGTGCAGGAACGCCAACCATCATCATTAATGGCGTGACGGCTTTGTCCGGTGGAAAGCATACGGTTATTGCAGACCGTATTGAAGCTGGAACTTTTCTAGTGGCAGCAGCGATTACACGAGGAAAACTAACGCTGAATAGAGTTGATGCTAAGGCTCTCGAAGCCGTGATCGCTAAAATACAAGAAACCGGTGTTACGATTGAATCTGTGAATGATATGCTGATCATTGATGCTACCGAAAGAAAGACGAAAGCTGTCGACATTAAAACCTCTCCTCATCCGGGGTTTCCTACCGATATGCAAGCACAGTTTATGGCCTTGAACAGTGTTTCTAGCGGTGTAGGAACAATTATTGAAACCATTTTTGAAAATCGTTTTATGCATGTTCCCGAGCTTCACCGCATGGGAGCTGATATTCGGATTGATGGTCATACCGCGGTCTGTCATGGTGTTGATCATCTTGTCGGCGCACCTGTGATGGCCACCGATCTGCGTGCTTCAGCGAGCCTAGTGTTAGCGGGGTTGGCCGCACGTGGAAAAACTATGATCGATCGTATTTATCATCTTGATCGAGGTTATGAGCATATTGAGAAAAAGTTAATGCAGGTGGGCGCACGAATTCAACGCCATCATTAATTTTATTCACCATGAAGATAGGTATAAATTCTTTTGGCTAGTTCTTTATGTAATCCTGGAACACGTACTAGACTGTCAAGATTCGCTGAAAATACGCCTTGAAAGCCGCCAAAATGACGTAATAGATCGCGCCGGCGTTTCATCCCAATGCCTGGAATTTGTTCTAGCCATGATGTTTCTCGCTTTTTTTTGCGTGCCATTTGATGGCCTGCAACCGCAAATCGGTGCGCCTCATCGCGAATATGTTGTAGCAGTAAAAAACCTGCATGATTCATTTCAAAAGATACTGTTTTACGTGAGTGAGCGATAAGAATTTTTTCATATCCCGATTTTCGATCAGGTCCTTTAGAAATAGCAATCGTATCGAGATGTGCCAATCCAAGCTCCTCCAGTACAGCAATCGCAACGTTTAATTGCCCCCATCCTCCATCGATGATAACGAGATCAGGTAAAGCAGCGTCTTCTTTTAAGGCTCTGGAATAGCGTCGATATAACACCTGTCTCATCGCTTCATAATCATCGCCTGACGTAATATCTTTAATCGAAAAACGTCGATAATCCTGCTTAAATGAACCTTCAGTGTTAAACACAACGCATGATCCGACCGTAGCTTCTCCCTGCATATGACTGATATCAAAGCATTCGATGCGTTGTGGAAGGTCTTTTAATTCTAATGCTTCTTTTAAAGACTCTCGTTGCTGATAATATTTTTTCTTTTGAGAAATAATCGAATCAAAAATGCGCTGTTCATCGGTATAGAAATCGGTGCGTTGCAAGGATTGAATATGGCGAAT
>JAJOJD010000061.1 GCA_021208965.1 Gammaproteobacteria bacterium | reverse complement strand
GTGTCGGAATCCCATATAAGGTGATATTCCCCTGGTGGGCTGTCAATCAGACTGGCAATTTTGATGAATTGTTGCAGATACCAGCCTGCTCGATGCTTGTTGCTCTCAGGCATTTTTGAGCGGATTGCACTCATAAGACCGGCGACGTAGTGGCTCTCGGCGTGGATCTCGAACTGTTCGGAGCTGTGAGTCCTAAAAATATCGACCTGATCGTCTGGTACGATGACCCGATAACGTCTTGCAGCGATTTGTTTGGGTATTGCATGTGCCGCTAGTTGCCATATGCCAAGATCGCGAACCGTGCACACGCTAGTCACGCAGTCCAGTATTCTTCGGTCGTCGGCGATTGTTAGCTGATTGTTAGACATATATCACCAGTCTTCAATTCGCATGCATCGATATTTTGCAGATAGATTTTCCGTGATGCCAAGGCTAAAGCTATCGCCTTCATTGGTTTGATCCACGATCTCCTGTATGGGTTTACGTACTCAATCTTTTGCAGAGCAATTTGTCTATCCGCAAAGTAGTGCCGAACAAGTTCGAAGTCGAATTGCTCTTCCCAGTTCTCAAATAGGATCGTTATTTTCATGTCAGAGGGCAGTGCCTTTCCAATTCCCTCTAAAACCACCAATTCCATGCCCTCTACGTCAATTTTTGATGATGCCTTTGTTGAGTTTCTGTTTCGATAATTCACTTAAGGTTTCAGTTAGTTCGCTGGCAGATTCCTTAATTGATACAGTGTTAATAACGTAATTTGCCGGGTCGAGTTTAGCTAGGCCATCTTTTTTTCGCAAGTGTTTCATCGGTGTAACTATTTTCAGCTGATCGAACAAATGCACCACCCCAATTATGTTTTGGAATCCACAGTTCAAGTGCACCGGCTATGCCACCGAGTCCGTGCTCGTGAATGACCACATCAGCGTGATTGAGTGCGATGGCAGTATTCACGCGAAGGATGTTGACACACAGTGGATTGGGCTCATAGCAGATCACCTTTTGGAATAAATTGCCTACCTGACACGAGATCAATCCAATATTGGCTCCAATGTCAATAAAGAAGTCTCCATATCCATCTTGAACTCTTTGTTCGATCAACTTCGTTAAATCCGGATCGTGCTGACCATTGGTTTGGGGGTCAACTGAGATAACGTCTGCCCCTCGCAGAAAAATAGTCGTGCTCCCTGTAGTCAACTTTTTAAAGAGTAATTTTTTCAGAAAATTCAACGCGATACTTGAGCCGCTTTGAACACGGATCAGCTTTTTAGTTAATTGCATTTTGATCCTTTCTTGTGGGAGTGCCAGAAATTTTGTGTTTGAGGTTATCTCTGAACTTGCACAGGGCGGCACACACTGTTTGCGACGAACGGCCGATGCGGTTCAAGTTGCGAGAGCATTTTCACTCAATTGGCCTAATAAATCCATCCTCATAGGTAATCGCTTATGGTGTTGTAGCTTCTTTACACTCCTTAACGTTATTCGGTTCGGTCATTACGGCGTTGTGTAAATTGCCCCTGATTTGCAGGGACTTTGATTCTTAAGAGAATGAAACCATGAAGAAATCAATGAGGTTTCCCAGGGGGTCCGTGAGCGCACTATACGCGTGGTATGTGAGCATCTCGGGTGACCACCGCTTTGGTCTACAGTTGGATCGATAAAATTCGAGATCAACCGCACTGCATCGATGCTGCTCGACTGGCTTGGGCGTGCTGAGGTCATTGGTGACAAGCGTGCAGATTGTTCTCTTGCCGTTTCGTATGGGTATAGCTGAGAAATCTAGCAACGAAATAAGTAAGCGCTTTCACCAACTTTTACACTGCGCCTCACGCAGCCTTCACAAACCTGAGCCTTAACGCATTGCTCACCACAAAAAGACTAGAGAAAGCCATGGCACCCGCCGCCAACATCGGTGAGAGCAAAGTGCCATTGATGGGGTAGAGCACCCCAGCAGCCACTGGTACCAGTGCAACGTTATACGCAAACGCCCAAAACAGATTCTGATGAATATTCGT
>JAJOJD010000032.1 GCA_021208965.1 Gammaproteobacteria bacterium | reverse complement strand
CGAAGTTTTCTTCGCTCTGTGATCGAAAAATGAGTATAATGACTCATGTGACAGTCTCCTATTACCGTAGTAAGCACAGTTAGTATACCTAACTGCGAGACTGTCGCACTTCAAATTAGAATTCTCCGCACTACAATTGAGGTTTGTGGCTGAATTTTTTACGCCAAGTGAGCTTAAGTGCGTGGTAAACGTGGGGAAGTTCTGGCGGTGGATCTTCAAGCAATTCATACCGCTCATCTTTAGTATTTTTAATTTCAACCACGCGCATTCTATCTAGCAATATATACAGTTGTTCGCAAGGAAAGACCAATCCATGATTTCGCAAGGCGAAATCAACATAGCGAATCAAACTCAACGCCATATAGCAAAGCGCAAAGTGCGCTTTAACTCTTCGAGGGTTATAATGAAATACTGGTCGAATTTCTAAATGTGATTTGGCAATTCTAAAGGTTTGTTCTACTTGCCATAGCCCACGATAAGTCGACAGCAATTCTTTTGGATCGATATGATCAACGTTAGTTTGCAGAGCAAAGAAGCCATCATATTTTATTTGAAGCTCTAGTTTCTCAACATCAATTTCAATCTTGCATGATTTATCGACTTTAACGTAAGGTTTTTTTAAGCGGCTGGTTAATTTGCTTTTTGCCGTGCTGTGAATATATTTTTTAATTTTTTCAATATCTTTTTCACGATCATGCGCATCTTTTCTGGCGCGCTTGCTACTGTGATAAGCAACCAGCGAATCTCCGGTAGGCAAAGCAATAATTTGTGTTTGTATATCGTCCTGAGTCACGCCTTGGTCATCATGAATTGTGTAAAGCTTTTTATAAGCAGTGATATCTAAAATTTTATCTTTAATATCGTTTTTAACATTTTTTATTCTCGCTGCGATGACATACTGAATATTTTTTTCGGTTAATTCTTGTAAATTAATTTTATTCATTAACGCCGCATCAGCAACAAGTACGATTTTATCGATGTCATAGCGTAACTTCATGCTATTAATGACAGGTAGTAATGTATGGCCTTCATAACAATTACCTGGGAACTCTTGATAATCCACTAATAGTCCATTTTTAGTGACGCTAACCGCTAACATGATTTGCACGTGTTGATGTTTTCCATCCTTAGAAAAACCAAAGTCACGCAGCTCATCTTGAGAGCATGTTTCAAAGGAAATAGTGGTCAAATCATAAAATAAAATATCAATGGTTTCTTTTTTCTGTTCAAGCACTTGAGTGGTATGTTGATAAACGGCTTGTTTAATTTGTGCGATCGCCTTATCGTTAAGTTTATCCATTAATTTATAAATAGAATCTACGTTCAACTCAATACCATATTCTGACGAAACCCGTGCTGTTTTACGTTTGCTCGCAGGTTGCGCGATCCGCATCACCACTAAATGGCGTAATTGCGCCATAGCGGCTGAGTTTAAAGACAAGGTTGAACGAAAAATATTGTCAAAGCACTGGCCATACACATCCGTAAAGCCCACGTTTAAAGAACGGCAAGACTTAATATCAATATCTGCTGCTATTTTTAATAATTTCGGTTTCGGAGAAAGGGAAAGCAAATGTTTTTTATAGGCTTCTGCCTGTTGAATTAAAATTTCTAATACTTTCTCCTCGGAAGAACAGCCAAAATTTTTAATAATACGCGTGGTAGGATTTTTTCTTCCTGGCATTCGCTCGCCAGTCACGAGCATCACAGAGTAGGAGCCACCTTTATTTATTTTCTTTCGAATATACATCATGTATTCACTGGAAACAGATGCTAACATCTTATCACAAGAGCTATAAAAACGCAACGAGGCGCAACAAAATAAATCAAAAAAACAAATCAAAAGCCCGATTCCATCGGCCTTAAGCAATCATTAGAGAATTAGTTTTTCCGAAGTCGAGACGAAATAAAAACTCCAATAGGTGAGTGCTAACACCCCTACAAATTCATTGCTACAGATAAACTTTTTTTGTTCGCTGCCTTCGATATGGAGTCGATTTGTCCAATTATGTATGGCTTTAAATAA
>JAJOJD010000031.1 GCA_021208965.1 Gammaproteobacteria bacterium | reverse complement strand
GTCGATCGTGATGCGCGTAAGTTAGGTTTGGGTGGCGAAGTTATTTGCACAGTAGAATAAAAAACTTTAATTAAGGAACGTCAGATGTCACGTATTGCAAGTCGTCCAGTAACTATTCCCTCAGGAGTTACTGTCACATTAAAAAACAATCAAAGCATAGAAGTTAAAGGGCCAAAAGGCCAGTTAACCTTTTCTATTAATCCCTTTGTTCTGCTGACAGTGGAAAATGATTCTATTTGTATTGCGCGGAATGAGGCAGTTAAGCCAAAAAAAGAGCAGCGCCACATGGCGTTATCAATATGTGGAACTACCTGTGCATTGATTCGTAACATGCTTATAGGAGTTCAGCAGGGCTTTGAGAAGAGATTGCAGTTAGTTGGGGTTGGTTACCGTGCTCAATCTCAAGGTAATATTTTAAATCTAACGCTGGGCTATTCCCACCCGGTTAATTTTGTTGTTCCTGAGGGAATTAGCATTGAGACCCCTGAGCAAACAGTCATTGTTGTAAAAGGCTTGGATAAGCAATTAGTGGGACAAGTTGCTGCCAATATTCGGGGGTATCGTCCGCCTGAGCCATACAAGGGTAAAGGGGTTCGCTATACTGATGAAGTAGTGCGTAGGAAAGAGTCTAAGAAAAAATAGTGACTAAATCAATTTAAGGTGATCATTAATGAGTAATCAACGTAAGATCAATGCTAGAGCTAGACGCGTAAAAAAGATTCGCGGTCATATTCGTCTTCTCGGAGTTAAAAGATTGTCGGTTCACCGAACCTCTCAGCATATCTATGCTCAGATTATTTCGGAAGATGGTTCGCATACACTTGCTAGTGCTTCAACTCTTGATAAAGCTTTGCGCGGCAAGCTCAAGAGCACGGGCAATATCGATGCGGCCATTGAAGTTGGCAAGCTGCTTGCTGAGAGGGCGCTTCTTGCTGGGGTAAAAACGGTTGCTTTTGATCGTTCTGGTTTCAGGTACCATGGTCGAGTTAAGGCGTTGGCTGACTCAGCTAGAAGTGGCGGCTTAGACTTTTAAAGCATAGATTAATCAAGTAATTCATGGGTATATATTTATGGCAAGTTATGATGTTTCAACCAGCAGTGACGGTTTTCGTGAAAAGTTAGTTGCTGTTAATCGAAATGCAAAAGTAGTAAAGGGTGGAAGAAAATTTAGTTTTTCTGCGATTGTCGTTGTTGGTGATGGTAAAGGTAGGGTAGGTTTTGGTCGTGGAAAGGCCTTAGAAGTTCCTATCGCTATTCAAAAAGCCATAGATGCCGCCAAGAAAAACATGAATAAGGTTGATCTTAATGGCGGGACTTTACACTATAAGTCTATTGGTAAGCATGGCGCTACAAGAGTGTTGATGCTCCCTGCGCCTGATGGGACTGGAATCATCGCTGGTGGTGCAATTCGTGCTGTCTTCGAAGTGCTTGGGGTTCACAACGTTTCAGCGAAAATCATCGGTTCTTCTACGCCTGCTAATGTGGTTAGAGCGGCTATTGAAGGTCTTACATCCACTGCTTCTCCGCGTATATTGGCAAAGCGTCGTGGAAAAACTTTAGAAGAGATTTTGCATGGTGGAGAACAATAAGATGACCCAAGAAAAAAAAATTGAAAATCACGTTGGTTCGCAGCACCAATTCTACGTCTAAGCATCAAAAAGAATGTATTAACGGCTTGGGGCTAAAGAAAATGCATCACGAAGTATTGTTAGCAGATAATTCCACCGTGCGTGGATTGGTCTCAAAAGTTAGTTACATGTTGAAAGTAGAGGAAGTCTAAATGAGTTACTTGAATACCTTGTCTCCCCTTCATCCGCGCAAAGATAATAAACGTGTTGGTAGAGGTATTGGCTCTGGAAAAGGAAAGACCTGCGGTCGTGGCCATAAAGGGCAAAAAGCTCGAGCGGGTGGTTTTCATAAGGTTGGTTTTGAGGGGGGGCAAATGCCTATACAGAGGCGACTACCTAAATTTGGTTTTACTTCTAGAAAGCAAGAGTATGTTGCTCAGTTGCGTTCTTCTGTTTTAAATTCTATTCAACAAGAAACTATTACCCTTGATCTTTTAAAGTTGCTAGGACTTGTTCAGTATAAGATTAAACAGGTAAAGATTTTTTTTCATGGAGAAGTTACCTCTTCCGTTAAGCTTAAGGGTATTCGTGTAACTTCTTCAGTTAAAGCCATGATTGAGAAAGCGGGTGGTTCTGTTGAGTAACATCAGGTCTGCTCGGGTTTCAGCCTCAAAAAAAAGCGGATTTTCGGAGTTAAAAGGACGTCTTCTTTTCGTTTTTATGGCTATTGTTGTTTATCGGCTTGGTTCGCATGTTCCTGTTCCTGGCTTGGATCCTATTAAGCTTTCGGCCTTATTTCATTCTCAGCAAAATGGAATTGTTGGTTTATTTAATATGTTTTCTGGTGGCGCATTAAGTCGCTTCACTGTTTTTGCACTAGGCGTTATGCCTTATATTTCCGCGTCTATTATTATTCAGCTTTTGACAGCGGTGATACCTATGCTGGAAGAGCTTAAAAAAGATGGAGAGGCAGGTCAGCGCAAGATCAATCAATATACACGTTATGGGACGTTGGTTTTAGCTTTCTTTCAGGCCGTTGGCGTGTCTAAAATGTTAGCTGCTCAGGGTATTGCTTTAAACCCGACAGTTGGATTTTATTTGATCGCGGCGGTTACGTTGACGACAGGTACGATGTTTTTGATGTGGTTAGGTGAGCAAATTACGGAGAAAGGGATCGGTAATGGTATATCTTTAATTATTTTTTCCGGGATTGTTTCTGGCCTTCCTAGTGCTATTGGGCGAACTCTTGAACAGGTGCGCCAAGGACAAATGCATATTATTACGTTGTTATTGCTGCTGGTAATGATTGTTTTAATTACTGCTTTTGTAGTGTTTATGGAGCGAGCTCAGCGTCGTATTACGATTAATTATGCAAAACGTCAGCAGGGTAATAAGATGTACGCGGCTCAAACTTCTCATTTGCCATTAAAAATTAATATGGCTGGCGTTATTCCGCCGATTTTTGCGTCTAGTATTATTTTATTTCCAGCGACCATAGCTTCTTGGTTTGGAAATACTGAAGGATATGCTTGGTTGAATATGATTGCGCTTTGGTTTCAGCCAGGCCATCCATTGTATTTGCTGTTATTTGTTATTGCTGTTGTTTTCTTCTGTTTTTTTTATACGGCGATTGTTTTTAATCCGAGAGATACTGCAGATAATTTAAAGCGTTCAGGTGCTTTTATTCCTGGCATTCGGCCAGGAGAACAAACCGCTCGTTATGTCGATTCTGTTATGACGCGCTTAACGCTACTAGGGGCGGTGTATATCACTCTTGTTTCTTTATTGCCGCAGTTTATGATTACAGCGGCAAATGTCCCTTTCTATTTTGGCGGGACATCACTGTTAATTATTGTCGTGGTTGTCATGGATTTTATTGCTCAAGTGCAAGCACATCTTATGCCGCTGCAGTATGAGTCGTTGTTTAAAAAGTCAAACGTAAAAAATAGCGGCTTTAACTTATATTAGGGGAGTATAGTATGAAAGTTCGTCCTTCAGTTAAGCGTTTTTGTAGAGAATGCCGTATTATTAAGCGTAAAGGCAGGGTTTGGGTTATTTGTAAAGATCCGAAGCATAAACAGCGTCAAGGCTAGTTATAAGAAGAGATATTTTTTTCTTGATTTATAGTTGTGATGTAGTTATTCTTTCATGCTTTTCATTTTATGTTTAAACTAAGTTAGGAGTTCAATTTAATGGCACGTATTGCGGGGGTTAATGTCCCTGAGAAAAAACATGCAGGCATCGCTCTCCAATCGATTTATGGAATTGGCCCGACACGTGCCTTAAGTATTTGTCAATCTGCTGGCGTTGATCCACAGGCTAAAATACTCGTTTTAACCGAGGCGCAAGTTGAGGCGTTGCGGGTAGAGGTCGCAAAATTCCAAGTGGAGGGCGATCTTCGTCGTGAAATTGCTATGAGCATTAAACGTCTTGTTGACTTAGGGTGTTATCGAGGTATTCGACACAGAAGAGGACTTCCTGTTCGTGGGCAGCGCACAAAAACAAATGCGCGCACTCGAAAAGGCAGAGTAAAGCGTAAATAATCGTTTATGTATTTTTAATAAGGTTTTAAAATGGCAGAAAAGAAAATAATTACCGAAGGCGTTGCGAGTATCAATGCCCACTTTAATAATACGATTGTTATGATTGCTGATCGGCAAGGTAATGCTATGTGTTGGTCGACTCCGGCGAAGTGTGGTTTTAAAGGTTCGCGCAAATCTACTCCATTTGCAGCAGGAAAAGCGGCTGAAGATGCGGCGGCATTGGCTATGGACAAGTATGGATTAAAAGCTGTGGATATTAAAGTCAGCGGAGCAGGTTTAGGTCGAGAGGCCGCTATAAAATCTCTTCAGGCGGCAGGGCTGAAGATTTTGTCTATCGAAGACACCACGGGCATTCCACATAATGGTTGTCGGCGTAAAAAGAAACGAAGAGTTTAATGTATTTTAAAAAGAGGTAGAGACAGATGGCAAGATATCTTGGCCCAACATGTAAGTTAGAACGCGCTCTTAAGGCCGATATGTCGCTTAAAAGTGGCTTGCGTTCTCTTGAGTCAAAGTGTAATAAAGATGTTCCTCCTGGCCAACATGGTTTAAAGCGGGTTCGTGAACCTGGCTACTATGGGCTTCAGTTGCGAGCAAAGCAAGTTGTGCGCCGTATGTATGGTGTTTTAGAGAAGCAATTTAGACGCTATTTTGAAGAAGCTTCTCGCTTAAGAGGCTCAACAGGCGAGAATTTGTTGAAAATACTCGAAGCGCGTCTAGATAATGTTGTCTATCGTATGGGTTTTGCTTCCACACGTGCAGAAGCTCGACAGATGGTATCTCATAAGACTATTTTATTGAATGGTCGTCCTGTGAATATTCCGTCACACCCTGTATTTCCTGGTGACATTATTGCTGTCCGAGAGCGTTCGAAACAACAGCCTCGCTTTAATGCTTCTTTGGCTTTGGCTTCGCAGCGCGCTGATTGTAGTTGGGTTGCTGTTGATTCAGCAAAATTAGAAGGAGTTTTTAAAGAAGCTCCAGCCCGTGATTTACTGCCCTCTGACGTACAAGAACAGTTGATAGTAGAGCTTTATTCTAAATAACGATTTTAAGTAAAAAGGTGGATATTCATGAGCGCAACTCTTGAACTTTTGGTTCCTCGCGAAATTAAGGTAGAACAACTTTCTCAATTTCATTCACGTATTACGCTAGAGCCTTTTGAGCGTGGATTTGGTCACACGTTGGGTAATGCCCTAAGAAGAATTCTTCTCTCCTCAATGCCAGGAGCCGCTGTCGTTCAGGTTGAAATCGAAAGTGTTTTGCATGAGTATGGTACCATCGAGGGTGTTCAAGAAGATGTTGTTGACCTATTGCTTAATCTCAAACAGCTTGCCGTTGGCTTGGAAGGAAAAAGTGAAGCTTATTTAGCTTTAGATAAACAAGGCCCTTGTGTTATTACGGCAGCCGATATAGAAGTTCCCAGCAATGTTAGAATTGTTAATCCAAACTTGGTTATTGCTCATTTGAGTGATAAAGCACGCTTGAAGATGCGCTTGAAAGTTGAATTGGGTCGTGGATATCGTCAAGCAATGGTTGCGGATAATCCAGATGAAGTCAAGGCCGTGGGAGTATTGAACTTAGATGCTGTGTTTACCCCTGTTTTGCGTGTTGCTTATTCTGTCGAACAGGCTAGGGTTGAACAAAGCACCAATTTAGATAAATTAGTGCTCGAACTCGAAACTAACGGGATACTTGAGCCCGAAGAAGCCATTCGTCGAGCAGCGACTATATTGCAACAACAGTTGGCTGCTTTTGTTTATTTAGAAACTGAGCCTATGTTGCACAAAGATCGTGGCGCTACAGCGGTTGACCCACTTCTCCTGAGGCCTGTTGACGACTTAGAATTGACGGTTCGATCTGCGAATTGTTTGAAAGCAGAAAACATTAATTACATTGGTGATTTGGTTCAACGTAGTGAAGTTGATTTATTGCGCACACCAAACTTAGGTAAAAAATCACTGAATGAAATAAAATCTGTATTATCATCTAAAGATCTGAGTCTCGGAATGCGCATTGATAATTGGCCGCATCCACAACGTGAAGATGAAAAGTTCTAATATCAGAATCAACGTATAATTTTATATAGGTAGTGAAATAATGAGACATCGACGATTAAGCAGAAGATTTTCTAGGACGAGTGAACATAGACAAGCTATGTTTAAGAATATGGCTTCTTCTTTAGTTCAGTATGAGTTGATTAAAACAACGTTGATTAAAGCAAAAGAGTTGCGACGAGTCATTGAACCGTTAATTACTTTAGCAAAAGAAGATACGCTCCATCATCGTCGTTTAGTTTTTTCTCGTTTGCGTAATCGTGATGTTGTAACGAAACTTTTTTCTGATCTTGGTCCTCGCTATAAAACACGCCCAGGCGGTTACTTACGTATTTTAAAGTGCGGTTATCGTCAAGGTGATGCGGCGCCTATGGCTTATGTTGAATTGGTTGATCGACCTAATTCACCTCAAACCGCCGACTAAAAGTTTTTATCCTTAATGCTATTTCTTTTTGAGCCTGAAATTTTATTTTTTCAGGCTAATTCCCGTAGCGTTGCCTCACTTCTATAACCAAAGCAAGGACTTTGTCGTCCTTTTTCATTGTTCGTGTGGCTAGAGTCGATAGATCTGGGTTCATTGGTTTTAGATGTTGGTCAGCTCCTTCCGTCAAAATTTGTCTAATGATAAATGCACCGGATTCGGCTAGACGCACTAAAACAAAATGTTGATCTTCTGGCTGAGCGATTGGATCCATCAATACAAGAGCGTGTTTTGGAATATATGGGTACATTGAGGAATCGGTCATTCTCGTTGCAAACACATTTTCTGATAGTTCGCCATCCGTATTGACCTGGCTTTTTATTAATTTTTTATCTCGTGTTTTCAAATAATTCTCGATATCTGAAAAATCGATATAGGGGATTTGATAGATAGGACGATGCTGAATATTGGATAAAGAGGCAACGCCTTGATCCTCAGGGAGGGCTTCTTTTCCTGTCAGCTGTTCGACAGAAAGAGAAAAATAATTGGCTAAAGCATTAAGTGTTTTTCGATGCGGTTTAGGAGACAACCCAGCCACAATTCGCTGTAAAGTTTGTTGAGGAATTTGAGCTTCGCGGGCTACTTGAGTGACACGTTTATCGCGTTTAAACAATAGCATCTTCAATATTTGAGAAATCAATGAGAACCTCATAATAATTCTAGCTTTTTGATAAAGCTTTTAAGGGCAATGGGCGCCGATGGTAGCATAGTGATAATGGGTTTTGAATAGTTAGTAGCAAAAATGATCAGTGGTTTTTTGCGGTGGTTCTCATCGTTTTAACCTTCTTCAGTTACGTGGTATCGGCTATAATGGTGTGAATTGGTGATTGTTATATCGAGGAGACCTTAATGTCATGGCGCGACACACAAACAATTAGACATTATTTATGTTGTTTGCAGCAGAAAATCTGTGCGGAGTTGGCTCGTGTTGATGGTATGTCAACTTTTCAGAAGGATGAATGGGCGCGTGATGGGGATACCCGATTGGAGGGAAGTGGGATGACGTGTGTTCTTGAGAATGGCGCGGTTTTTGAAAAAGCGGGCGTAAACTTTTCACATGTTTATGGAGATCATTTACCGGATTCTGCTCGAGTTTCTCGAGGATTCTCTGATGGAGTATTTGAAGCCTTAGGCGTGTCTTTAGTCGTTCATCCATATAATCCCTATGTACCAACGTCGCACATGAATGTTCGTTTTTTTTCGACGCGAAACACAATGGGGGAAGATATTTGGTGGTTTGGTGGTGGGTTTGATTTAACTCCTTACTATGGGTTTGAAGAAGATTGTGTTCATTGGCACACGGTTGCCAAACAAGCCTGTGATCCTTTTGGCGAGGATATTTATTCCGAGTTAAAGCGTTGGTGTGATCAGTATTTTTTTATTCAACATCGTCATGAGCCGCGCGGAATTGGAGGATTGTTTTTTGATGATTGGAACCGTTGGGACTTTGATACTTGTTTTTCATTTCTGCAAAGTGTGGGTGATGCGTATTTGACGGCCTATTTGCCAATCGTGGAAGCGCGTAAAAATACGCCATTTGGTGAGCGTGAAAAAACGTTTCAAAAAATACGTCGAGGCCGTTACGTAGAGTTTAATTTAGTACATGACCGAGGCACCTTGTTTGGTTTACAAACAGGTGGTAGGACTGAGTCGATATTGATGTCTTTGCCAAAAGAAGTGTCTTGGGTGTATAATTACCAACCAGATAAAGCTTCTCAAGAAGAAGCGTTGTTGGCCAAGTTTCTTATAGGAAAAGATTGGATTAAATGACTATAAATCTGAAGAATATTTCATTAAAGTGGGAAATTATTTTTTCATTAGCGGTGAAATTAGCGTTATTGTACGTTATTTGGAAGGTCTGTTTTTCACATCCGGTGGATGAATCCTTAACGCCGGATCGTGTTGGAGACCATATGATTGTATCCACACAAAAGGGGGATTGTCCCAATGATTAGTCCTGATGTTGTTGCGTTATCTCGCCTTCAATTTGGTATGACTGCTTTGTATCATTTTTTATTTGTTCCTCTTACCTTGGGATTGTCGGTTCTGTTAGGAATCATGGAAACCGTTTATGTTATGACCGGCAAGAAAATTTGGCGTGACATGACTAAATTTTGGGGGATTTTATTCGGCATCAACTTTGTTATGGGTGTATCGACAGGGATCACCATGGAATTTCAGTTTGGGACAAACTGGGCGTATTATTCGCATTATGTTGGAGATATTTTCGGTGTACCGCTTGCGATTGAAGGGTTGATGGCATTCTTTTTGGAAGCCACATTTGTCGGCATGTTCTTTTTTGGGTGGAACCGTATGTCCCAAGGTGCACATTTGGCCGTGACTTGGTTGGTTGCCCTTGGGACGAATCTTTCTGCCTTGTGGATTTTAATTGCGAATGGGTGGATGCAACATCCGACGGGGTCGTATTTTAACTTTCATACCATGCGCATGGAGGTCAAGAGTTTTTACGATGTATTATTTAATCCAGTTGCTCAAGCAAAATTTGTCCATACGATTAGTGCCGGCTATGTCACTGGTTCTGTTTTTGTGTTGGCCATCAGTGCATTTTATTTATTGCGTGGTCGTTGTGTCGATCTTGCGAAACGCTCTATGATTGTGGCAGCGGGTTTTGGTTTAGCGTCGGCATTGTCTGTTGTCGTTCTTGGTGATGAAAGTGGCTATGTGGCTAACCAAGACCAAAAAATGAAAATTGCGGCCATGGAAGGCATGTGGGAAACGGAGAAAGCGCCAGCAAGTTTTAACCTCATCGGCTTTCCTGATCAGGAAGCGCATGTGACTCGAGGGACGATACACATTCCCTATCTGTTAGGTTTAATTGCTACTCGCTCTTTGGATCAACCCTTGTATGGCATTAACGATTTAGTCGCGCAGAATGAGCACAAGATTAAGGATGGTTTGATTGCGTATAATGCCCTTACCGTGTTAATAAACCATCCGGACGATGAATCCGCTAAAATAGCCTTGGCGACACATGAGTCTAATCTAGGTTACGCATTATTGCTCAAAAAACATAGTGATAATATTTCTGCCGCTTCTAACGAACAAATTCAAGCGGCGGCATGGGATACTGTTCCTAAAATCGCCCCAATTTTTTGGAGCTTTCGATGCATGGTTGCCTGTGGTTTTTGGTTTATTGCTTTGTTTATCTGTGCTTTTTACTTCAGCGTCCGTCAGCGTCTGCACACTCGCTGGTTTCTATGGGCAGCGTTTTTAAGTTTACCTTTACCATGGTTAGCCGCTGAGTTGGGTTGGGTTGTGGCTGAAGTTGGTCGGCAACCGTGGGTGATTGAAGGTATTTTGCCAACTTTTCTAGGGACGTCTTCACTCAGTGTTGGAAGTTTATGGGTCAGCGTTTTAGGTTTTATCACGCTGTATAGTTTTTTAGCCTGTATCGAAATTTATTTAATGGTGAAATATATTCGTTTAGGGCCCGAACATTCATTGAAACAGTCAGGAAACGATCATGCTTGATTATGAAATTTTACGTATTATTTGGTGGCTTTTGCTCGGTGTGTTGTTAGTTGGTTTTGCCGTCATGGATGGTTTTGATTTGGGCGTCGGTATGATTTTGCACCGCGTCGCAAAA
>JAJOJD010000006.1 GCA_021208965.1 Gammaproteobacteria bacterium | reverse complement strand
GGTTGAATAACTTAACCCCTTATGAGGTTTATCGTGGCTTTGATAAGCCCTAGTATTTATTAATGTTTAACAGTAGTTGTGAAAGGCAATACTACTTTTAACTGTCCAAGTTTTTGGGCGCACCATAGAAAATGAAAAATCGTTAATCCTTGTTGTAAGTTGTCTTCCATCCACTGCGCAAGCTTGGGCATATCGTTTGCATATGTTTCAACCGTCAGCTTTAATAATCGCTCAGCTTCCGCTTTATTTTCAGCATTAAAAATAGCACGAATGCTATCAGCGACTTCGCGTTTGCGTGATTGCTTTGTGAAATAGGCTTGCGCATTTTGTTGCAAATGAAACTGGCAGCGTTGCCACGGAACGCTGGGGAAAACCGCTGTTAACGCCGCTTTCAACCCAGAGTGCGCATCACTCACAATACACTCTACCCCATGCAGACCTCGACTCGTCAGCGATTCTAAAAACGCTCGCCAGTGAATTTCTGCTTCTGATAATGAAACAGATAAACCTAAAATATCGCGCTTACCTTCCGCATTAACACCATACGCAATTAAAACAGCATTATCAACAACACAGCCATTTTGTCGAACTTTTTCATAGCGTGCATCGACATACAAATAAACATAACGTCCAAGGCGTCGTGTTTTCCAGGTCGACAGCTCTTCATCTAATAATTTCGACGCTCGACTCACATCGCTGCTACTGACTTGTAATCCGCATAATTCTTGCAATATCGCTTCAACATTGCGCGTTGAAACGCCTTGCACATACATTTCAGCCAAAGCTAATTTTAAGGCTCGTTCCGAGCGAATACCTTTCTCTAAAAAAGACGGATAAAATTCAGAGCTTCGAACTTGCGGCACTTGCAACGACAACTCGCCCAACGTCGTTTTTAAGTGTTTAGGCTTAAATCCATTCGCCTGATCATGGCGAGCTTCACCGCGCTCATAAGGGCCAACTCCAAGATATCGGCTACGTTCAATTAACATCGCCTCCGTCATTCCTGAAAATCCTTTGCTCGCAATCAGTTCTACTGCTTCTAACATTTTGGTATGATTCATCTGCTCAGCCATCGTTTTTTCTCCTTCGCTTTAGACAGCTATGAGATTAACTTTGGCTGGCTTTTTTTCAAGCTTTTCTTATCGCTCAGCTCTGAGCAATATTTATACCAAATTCAATTTTACAGAAAGAACGTTACACTAACAAAAATTGTCAACCAGCGCTGCGTAACGTGAGTTCATAAGATTTTAAAATACGCCCTCGTGAGCACGTGAGAGATGATGCCGGACATAGTTCTGGTGTCATTACTGATAAATACATCGATGTTGAACTGCGTGAACGTCATGGAACAAGCGAGAAAAAAACGAATTAAGCCTGATTTTATAGAGTAAAATGATACGAAACGGCGAAGTTCTCTAATATGGTCTTTTTCTTTTGGAACGGCAATGATTATCAATCAAAAAATCGAGGGATCGATCGAATATAGATGCAAGAACATGCTGAGCTTCTTCACGATTCGGATAGGTTTTCATTAAAAAGATTTTAATGTCTTGTTGACCGTTAATATTCACATCATACTCGTCCCCAAGAATCCATGTCGGAACCTTAGTTTTCTGCATGGGGTCATACATTAATCGTGCATAGTCTTCGAGCTCAGCCGCCGTTGTTGCATCAGGTGCAAAGATGAGCATAGCGGCCGGTTTGTGACATGACTTACAGGGAATGATTTGGCTTTTAATCAGGTGTTTAGTTTTTGGAGATTTGTATGGTGCGGGTTCTGCGCTAGGTTTACGTTTTCCAATAATATTATCGACTCTCCCTAATAATTCACGCGTAAGCGGTTCTAAAATTTCTTGACGCTTTTTAGTCATTGGATCATTCGCGCTTCCTGCGACTTCAACATTAAACTGTGTTTGGAATTGAGAAATAAATAGTGTCTTTTATGCAGCGCTATACACAAAACACGCCCCGCTATGTCATTCAATAGCGCTGCATAAAAGACACTATTTATTGTTAATGTGTGAGACATTTTGTGCATTTTATACGCCATAAATCATTCCCATAAACGTCTCTAATATCGAAGAAAAATTCTAATGCAAAACAGAAAAAGTCATTAAAAATCAATAGGTTATTTATTTTTCCCACGCGTGGGAATTTCTCTAATTAAGCTTTGAAAAATACTCGCCCGAACAATATTACTTTTAATGGCTTCTACTTCAGGATATATTTTTCTAATACGAATAACTTCTTTTTCCAAGACCATTGCCAAGTCTTCCGGCATACGAATACTAACTGGGTGTGTGCAATTACTAAGGTCACTTGCAATTTCTACGTATTGCTCAAATTCAGGTAATACTAGCAATGCTCGAATGGCATCTACTATCCATTTACTTCTACCACGCATGCCATAGCCGTCAGCGATGACTTTCGAAGTAACCTGGTTATAAAGCGCTTCTGGAAGTTTTACTGAAGAAACAATCACTGACATATTAAATTTCTCTTTCAAGAATGGATAACATTTTCTTAAACGATTGAGCCACGTCTTTGAAATTGTCCCAGTTAACATTTGTAAAAATTTTATTAAGGTGGGTATAAGAAGGATTTTCGACTAAGGCATCCACCAATACTTTTACCACTTTGCCATGTTTAACCTTCCCTAAATTGACACCCAAAGAGGCTTTGCTGCTCTTTCCAGTCTTTTCAGATTTTGCAGTGTCTTGAGGTTTTCTTGTTTTGATCTGTTTAACAATATGGTCGACAGAACCGCCCTGCTTGCACAAAGCTATAGCTTCAGCAAGCTTGTTCGTGTCTTTTATTTCCGCCAAAGTAGCCGCCTTTCGCAAAGAATCGATTTCGCCATCGTCAATAAATTTCCTGATAGACTGGTGACTTAAAATACTTAAATAGCGGTAAGCATTCGTTTTCGCTAATCCTGTGAGATTCATTAATATCTCAACATCTAAGTTTTGAGTAGATTTTGCTTTATAAAAATGAAAAATTGCCTCGATATTTGCTAGCTTGTCTGCCAGACTCAAATCTGCTCGCGCGGTGTTTTCGATCCATTGAACTAACTTTAAGTCTTCATCACTAGGAATGCTCTTGTAAATTCTAGCCTCTATTTCTTGCTTATTCGCTAAGAGTGATGCCAAGTATCTACGCTCCCCTGCCACCAAGCGATATTTGTCTCCTTTCTGATATACCGTTATGGGGTTAATCAGCCCTTTTTTCTCGATTGACCAAGCAAGCTCTTTTAGGGCATCAAGCTCTTTAGATTTTTCAGCATAATGCGCATCTTTCTCATAAAGACCATTTTTAATTTCTTCAAGAGAAATTTTCATCCTGCGGGGATTATTGGGATCAGTTTCAACATAAGACAAGGGTATCACGGCGTTTTTAAAATCAATAACATGATTTTCTGCCATGCTAATGGTATTCGTTAGCCCTTTGCCCAATGAGTTTGGGATGCCAAACTTTTTCTTTTTAAGTGTCATTTCATTCATGATTATAAATTCTCCTTTCAATATATTCACAGACTGCCAATACTTCTTGCTTTGCCTTGTCAGAATCAGGCAGATTAAAAATGGATTCCGTACGACTATAGTCAGAATCTATCTCACTAATTTTGACGCGCTTACCAATTTTTAAGGGAATAAGATGTTTTTTTATATCTGGCAATTCTTCTAAACTGGCATAATTTTCTTTATGCAAACTTAGCTTGTCTTCGTATTTATTAGCTAAAATACCAATTAAATTAATAGGTTCTTCATGCGCTTGTCTGGATATTTTCTCCTGCATCCACAATTGCAGCATTCCCGCGATGCCATCTAAAGAATGCGCCTCCATTTGAGCAGGAATGATAATATCTGTCGCAGCTTTAATAGCACAGCGGGTTAAGGGGCCCTTGGAGGGGCGAGTGTCAATCACCACAATGTCATAACTACTTTTAACTTCATCCTGACGTAAAAAAGCCTTCAACTGATTATGTACTTTTTCTTCCACGTCAACGCGCCTGACTTCTTCGGCCGCTTGCAAACGATCAGAAGAACCTGGGGCAATATCCAAATTTTCAAAACTGGTTTGGTAGGGGTAGATAATATCGCCGTAAAATATGTCTGCAATAGAACTTCGTCCATCCCAACTACGGTCTTCTGGCTCATAGTCAGGGTGAATAGGGGGAAGCTTTCCTTGCTCTATGGCGGCAGCGGGGTCATCTTCCATCGGTAAATATCTATTGGATAGGTTGCACTGAGGGTCGAGATCGAGCACTAAGACTCTTTTTTTTCGTATACTAGAAAAATATTCTGCAATAAAAGTAGAGATTTTCGTTTTACCATCTCCGCCTTTGTTAGTGACACTGGCTATAACGCGCATGTATTTTCCTCTTTCTAATACGGTAATTTTGTAGTACAGTACTATAAGATTATCAAACTCGATAGAGAATGTAAAACATTAAAAAAAGAAAAATATACAGATGAATTTTTTATTTTGTATTTATTTTAATATTTTATGTCGATTAACTGATTGATTTTAAAGGGTAAATTCTGTTAATAAGAGACTTTTGTGGGAGTTTTGGGGACATCCGTGGGAATATGCGAGACAGATATGGGAATAAAAGAGACGTCTGTGGGAATGACTGGGGACACTTGTGGGAATTGTTGAAAATAAAGAACAAAAAAATTTGTTGAAGCACGTCTCAGCTATTCATAGCGCTGCGCCGTTAACGTTATTACAGCGCAAAATTAATAATGCTTTATTATTTCACGCTTACCCCATGCTGACTAAATCTGAAGAACACACTATTACCATGACCGAACTCTGTCGCATGATAGGGTACGAAGGCCACAACTATGATGCGCTTAAGGATGCCATTTTAGGATTACTCAATACCGTCATTCAATGGAATATCATTGGCGACGATTGCAATGATGAAGTCTGGAGGGCAGGAGCTATCATTTCGTTTGTTGAAATGAAAAAAAGTGTTTGCACTTATTATTACTCAAAACCGTTGCGAGAGTTGTTATATGAACCGTCTGTCTATGGCAGAATTAGTATGATTGTTCAAGCAAGGTTCTCATCGGTCTATGCGCTAGCTTTATATGAAAACTGTGCCAGATATATAACGACCAAAGTCACTAAATGGTTTGACTATGAAATTTTCAGAAAACTCATGGGGATCATGGATGATACCAAATACACCGTTTTTAAAGATTTCAAAAAACGTGTGATTGATAAAGCGGTATCAGAAATTAATCTGCGATCCAGCATCGAAGTGTTACCTGAATATAGAACAGCAGGGCGCAAAGTTATTGCCATTCGTTTTAAGGTCAATGAAAAAAACAAAAAAGCTCCCTTGGGCAGACGTACATCAAAAAATTATGATGAATTAGAAAATAACGAAAGGGCGCTGATTGATATCCTGCAACAAGAATTTAATATTTCTTCTTCTCACGGCATTAAATTATTACGTGAATATGGCGAAGAAGATGTATTAAAAAAAATGGATATACTGAAAAAAACCAAAGCATATAAAATAGGGCAGATACAAGGGCCGGCGTATTTAATTTCGCTTTTAAAAAATAATGCACAAAGCCCAGCAGCATTAGAAAAAATGAGTGACATTATTAAGCAGCGGGATCAACAAAGCATACACTCAGAAAATGAACAGCATGATGTTCAGGCTAAGAAAAAGCAAGATCACTATAAACATTTGATTAAACAGTTTGAAGCGTTGCTTGATTCTTTAGATGATGAAGAAAAAAACGCGCTGTTAGGGGAATTTATACAGGATCAAGTCAACAAGAAACTTGATTTTGTCGTTAGTGAATATAGGAAAAATGGATTGAAGTCTGTCATTGTGCAGAATATGTTTTTGCGGTATTTTAAGGAGCAGTATCCTGATCGAATGGATGCGTTGACCACTGGTGTATAGTGTTATCGATTATTACGAGAATACCTATTTTACTATTTTTACAAAGGTTCTCTCTTTTTAACATAATCTTTCTAGTATTCTTCTAGAGTTAAGAAACTGGCCCGATCGGCAACTATTTGGCCATGTATAAAAAAAATGTACCAACGTACTCTGTTGCGTAAGCTATTTTTGGACTTAATTTCACAAAAATCCACAAAAATACCAGACCTTATGTATAATATGAACATCGAATAAGTATTGTGTGAGTTATGAGTATGTCTCTAAAAAGTTCAGTAGCAGTTTTAACGGGGGCAGGACGACAAAATGGTATTGGAGCTGCTACTGCTCGTTTGCTTGCGCAGCAAGGATGTCATTTATTAATAAATTGTCTCAAAAACACACAGCAAGCAGAGCGAGTAGCTGAAGAGTGTAGACAAGAAGGCGTAGAGGTTATTGTGCATATTGGCAATCTGACTCAACCCTCTATTTGCCAAGAAATGAAAAATCTCGTGATGGCCAAATGGGGCCGTGTGGACGTTATAGTTAACTGCTTAGGAAATACCAAAAGTGCGCCTTATGAAAAATTGGCAGCGCTACAGTTGGAAGATTTTGAAAAAATATTTGCTGTTAATGTTTATGCCCCCTTTTTAATTGCACAAGCTTTTCAGGAGTTCATTAGTCAATCTCCTCATGCTGTTGTAATAAACATTTCTTCTGCTGCGGGGATTACTGGTAAGGGTAGTTCAATTGCTTATGCTGCTGCAAAAGGTGCGGAAAATACCCTTACCTTGGCACTAGCGCAAGCGTTATCGCCTGAAGTGCGAGTGAATGCGATTTGCCCGAGCTTTGTAGACTCGTCTTGGTGGGAAGAGTCGTTTGCAGAAAAAGAGGCGCAATATCAGGCGTTGTTAAAAAATATGAAAGAAAACAATTTACACAGTCGAGTCCTTAAACCAGAAAATATTGCTCAAATGATTATGAGTGTTATTTTAAATCCTGGTATTTCGGGTGAACTAATTAGAATGGATGCAGGCGCACATATAGGTAAGGCTAACGCTCGAGAAAAAAGATAGATATACGTGAAATTCCAATATAAATAAAGAAGGTTATTTTTTAATGCAAGATTCTACTGTCGACATAAAGAAAATGACGACGCCAGGCGAGCGTTTGAAATATATTCGTGAACGCTTGGTCAAATTGAGTCGCGCAGAAATTCAAGAAAAACATGGTTTATCGCAAGATACGTTGGCTGCGTGGGAAAATGGAAAAATAAAAATAACAGAAAAAGGCATAGAGCGCTGTATTAAAATTTATAATGCAGAAAATCTTCTTTTTTCAAAAGAATGGTTACTGACCGGAGAAGGACTAAATCCTAATTTTTCTTTTGAACTAATCGATATTTTAAAACCTTTCCTTCCGAATGGGGATCGCCACAAATTGATGATCACTTTCTTATTGCAAAAGAAATTGAATATTTTCGATCGTTAACGCCAAACTCTGTTACAGCATTAATTTCTAGTGATGACATGTTGCCATTATATTCCTCAGGTGACTATGTTGGCGGACGATTAAAAAATCAAAAGGAATTAGAAGATTGTGTAGGTAAAGACTGTATTATAAAAACCAAAGATCAAGCAACTTATATTCGACGATTAGCAAAAGGAAAAGATAAAAGGCATTTTAATTTAGTCTGTATTAATCCACATTGGAAAGGAAACGCTGAACCGGTCATATATAATGTTGAAATTCAAAGTGCTGCGCCAATTATTTGGCATCGTCGATCGGATGACTAGGAATCGTTATTTGATATTGCTTGGTGGCAGGAACTACTAATTCAATAAGATCATTGAACACTTTTTGAATATTGGAGTGATAATCAATTAAATATCGGTAAGTATTTATATTTTTGAAACCGGTGCCCATGGTCAACATGAAGTTATGTGTTAGACTTCTTTTCATGAAAACGAGCCCATTCTCGATGCCATTTAACTTTCTTTGACGCATGACTTCGCGACCGGCGTTGTTTTGATAATCCACTTCATCAAACGAAAAATGGTTAACGCGCGTAGAAAAAGATGCCTTTCTAACCGGGTCTTCATCGGCTAAGTTGAGTTCTCTGAATATTTTTCGCCAATCTTGACTGGACATAAGCGAAGCACTAGTTTTATGAATAGTGTCTTGAACGCCAATAGCCAGGTAGTCCATAAAAGGTAACTCTAATCCTTTGAAATATAAGTCAAAATTTGCAATTAAGTCTTGCCTATCAAGCGATGTATATTTTCCTAATTTCATTACATTTTCCTGCTTTATATGTTTTGCTCGCAAGACTAGCGCTTATTAACGTAACCAGAGCCACAAAAGTCAAATAATAACCAGGTAAAAGTATAGCATGACTTTTATTGGTCAACAATAAAGCAATTGAGGGTGTTAATCCTCCAAATATTCCAAATCCAATATTAAATACCAGCGCCAAGACAGTGTACCTAACGTAATTTGGGGTTATTTCCGCTATCAGACCTGGAATAATCGCAGCATTTACGGCCGTTAATACAGATAATAAACCTAAGCAAAAAACCACAATATCATTATTGGCATTATTTAGAAAATAATATATTGGCAAGGTTAAAATACAAAAAGACTTGAAATAATTTTACATGATTTATATCCGCCAATATTATTTACTGCCAACCAAAAACAGGGATTAACACTAAGTGCAATATAAGAAACGACGTGTTATTGATTAAAGCAGCGCTTTCAGGAAGATGCCGTATTTGCGTTAAAAAAACTGGCAAAAACATAAACACAAAATAAAAGCTTGTTGCATGTAAAAGAATTATTCCTAACCCTATAAAAACATTTTTTTTATAGGCTTTGAATACGATTGACAAAGGATTACTATTTTGGCCAGTAATAAATTCTGGCGATTCAGAGATTTTTCTACGCATTAAAAATATTGAGATACCGATCGGTAAAGATAACAAAAATGCAATTCTCCAGCCATAATTGTGCAGAAAAGCGGTACTAAACACACTGTACGAGAGGGCAGAAATTCCTGAGGCGAATATAATTCCTAGACTGCCAGTGCAACTTGCAAAACTCCCCCATAAATATTTCTGAAAAGGCGAAGATTCATATAAATAGACAATATTTCCTGCGTATTCTCCACCAAGTAAAACACCTTGAATAATGCGAGCTATAACAAGAAGCACGATAGATAAACTTCCAGCCGTATCGTAATTAGGAAAGAAGGCGATTATGGATGTAAAAAAGGTAATACCAAGAGGGGTTATTTTAAGAGCGATAGCACGTCCATGTTTATCACCAATGTAACCAAATAATATAGCTCCTATAGGCCTTGCGACAAATCCAACAGCAAAAACCCCATAAGCTGTTAAAAGACTAACCAAATGATTTTGAGAATCTGGAAAAAAAATTTGCGAAAAAATGGGAGCAAAGAAGCCATATAAGGAAAAATCAAACCATTCAAGAGAGCTTCCAATTGCTGTAAGAGCTCTATTTTTCAAAGAGTTACACGTTGCCAAGCTGTCCCCTCGCTAATAATACTACTAATTTAGTATTATTATTGACTTATACATGATTTATTGTAATATATCCATATTCCATTTAAAAAAACAGTTAAGTAAGAATAAAAAAGCTAAATTTAATAACAGGCTAGAGTTGCAGCTCTAGCCCCAGGTAAATTTCGGATCATTGGTGATCACGAACTTCTAACCAAGTTCATCGTATCATATCGATTAGATGTCGCCAATGTTCCATTGATAGAGGAAAAGTGGTGATGTTATATCATTCTGAAAAGTTACGTATTCTTCTTGTAGAAGATACGCCAATCATTTTATCGCAATTACGAAGCCAATGCTTGAGAAATTGAATTGTGATATCACTGTTGCCACCTCTTATGCTGAAGCACTAGAAAAATTTGATTTTTTTTTTTGATGGTATTTTAACTGATATCGGTTTGCCGGATGGTAATGGTTGCGATTTCGTGAAATGGATTTCGAAAAATCATCCTGATAATACCGCCATCATCTACGTGTATTCAGCATTTTCAATCAATTATATCGAAGAAAAAATTAAAGGTTTACCGGTTAAGGGTTATTTTCCGAAACCCTATTTTGAAAAAGATATGAAAGATTTTGTAGCTGCTGTTGAGGCAAATAAAAGAAATGTAGCCAAGGAGAAAGACCACTTTAATTAAGTGGTAAAAATGGAAATCGTGCTTGTTTATAACTAGATGAAAAAACCGTAGCAGGCACGCAATCCACCATAAGGTAAATCGAGACGTTTTGTAGAAAAAAGAAGAATAATAAAAAAGAAAATATTGTTTCTCAAACCGCTATCAAAAAAAAGCAGTTTTGAGAGCG
>JAJOJD010000078.1 GCA_021208965.1 Gammaproteobacteria bacterium | reverse complement strand
AAATTAAAAATTGTTTTATAAATAAACAAAATATTTCTTGCCAGTGTTTTGTTAAAAGTTACTACGGTCCGTCCAATAAAATTCTTAGCAAATTCATGAAGATAATGATAAAATCCTCCTACATTTTCAATCCATAAAATGTAGCGAGTTCTTCCATGTTTTCACAACCTCCGTCACCTTCTTATGAAACTGTCAGCCAATCCGTTGAGAGTACCCTGCCCGATGTTGATCCATTTAAAGGAGAACCTTGCCAAGAGAATTGGCAAAATAAATTTAACCTCGCATCCAGTCCTGTATTGAAACAGCACAACGAAAGTCTTTCTCTCGCTATCAAAAATCTCCAATCATTTGGATTAAAAAGACGCCATCTCTTTTCTAAAAAAATTGACACTCGTTTTCATAAAAATACGATGTTTGACGTACTGCTCCCCGCTCATACTATCCGGGGTCACACTGAAACTATTGATAATAGAACACTCTATCAGCTGATTTACCTCGATAAAATGCTAAAAAATAATACAGTTTTATCCAGCCGTCTAACAAACGCGATGAGTCACCGACTTATGACCTTTGATATGCTTTTAAAAATCTACAGTGATATTGTGACTCAAACTATATCATCAAAACCCTTAAGTGAGCTGGATGATCAGGACCAAAACTTAGTTGAAAAAGAATTTTTATCATGGTTAGGACTCTGGGAGCAGTTTTGTTCACAACAATCACCAGAAGATCTGAATAAACTTAAAACGTTTGTTGAATGCGGCATACCTCATTCTGTTCAAGATAAACTCGTGCAGGTTCATCAGCAACGCCAAGAAGAAGCGAAAGCTAAACAAATGCGACAAGACAAAGAAGCCGAAAAGGTAAGGCAAGTGTTACAACTTCAAGCCTTAGAAAAACCGCAATATTCCAACCCATACGTCGAAGCCATTTTTAGAGGAATAACCACAGATCGACATAGAAAGTTTTTTTTATTTGATGAATCTTCTGTAAATGCAAAACCAAATGGTATCCATATTGGGGTCACTACAAATGCTGACTCAGTTAAAACGGCAACAGAAATAAAAGCTGTACTGTCATCTCAATTATTCAGATCATTAGAAATTAAAACCCTTGAAATATACTGGCAGGACACCCTTGATCAGAAAAATCCATCCGCGATTAATGAACTATTTAGAGTCGCTGAAGCGTTACCTCATTTAGAGTCCATTCAGATTGAGGCTGGTATTCTTGATAAGAATATTATACGAAACAATCAAATCGATACCTTAATTGAAATATTAAAAAATAACCCAAACATTAAACGACTCGCCTTCAGATCTGTTCGGATCGAAGACGATGGATATAAAGAATTACTGCAATATTGGAAGAATCACCCCACCCTTGAAATTGACATCGATGAAACGAATGAATTAAATGATTACTATAAACGCAATCCGCAGCAGCAGTCAGTTAGCGCAAAAGAATTGTTAAAAAAGAAAGTGTCGCTTGGTCTTAGCGAACCGGAGGATAATGGCCAATTGATTACGTTTGATGATATTGCGCCTCTTTGTTGCATTGTCGAAGAAAATCCGCATAAACTGGTCAGTGTTTCATCGATGATAAAAGGCAATCGATTGATTCTGCGCGCGCCAACAGAGCCTGTGGTTAAAGCTAACACTCAAGACTTTATTCCTGCTCCATCCATTTTTAATACCGATAAACTCAGCGAAAGCTTTCAGTATTATGCGTTGAATGATTCTGAACAGGATGCGAGCTCGCTGAATCTGACTCTTGACTCTGAGCAAAAGCCCATTCTAGCGAACCTTATCGCCGCACTTGGGAAAGAACGTGTTCAATTTTTTATTCAATACGATAAAATCTACGGCCTGATTGATTTTGTTCAAACGGGGCGTTTTTCTATTGCCGAAATTACCGTATTGGATAAGCGATCGCAAGATTATCCGTTATCCCGATTAGCGATCTTATTAGCTCCGCATAAACATCCGTTAGCCAATGGAGGAACCTTATCTCCTGAAGATATTGAAAAAATCGTTGCCTATGAAACGGATGGCCTCTCGCCTTCAGAACGATTTAAGGGCGAGCTCAATGAAGAACAACGTCAAACTGTTGGTCATTTACAATCCTATTACAATAAAGTCATCGTTCCTGCCGTTAAAGAAAGAATCCGTTTAACGCAGGATTGGAAAACTATAGAAAGTCTTCGGCAGACAGAAGAAACTCAAAAAGAACATCATTTGCTTGAACAAAAGATAGGTCTATTTACGGACTTCATTGATAAAAGTGGACGAAAACTTGTCCGCTTGTCTTCTGCTGTCGAAAAAAGCATTCAAGAAAATAAAACCGTTACTTTCCATCATCATGGCCATCGAGACCATCTAGAAGTCGTTCATTCTTACCGAGACGCCATGAATGGCACGGCAGGATTTGAAACAGTGAGAGAAGAGCAAAAAAATGTCCTGAATGCAGCACGTCATCCTGTTCTATTGAAAGTACAGCAGTTCTTCGCGGCAATCGCAACGATTCCTGCCGTTATATTCGGCGTTTTGACCGCTTTTCAACTGTATTCACCGCGTGATATTCCCAAGATGTTTTTAACTAAAAGTGATGCCACACTGTTTACCGCACAATCCGATGCCAACGATATTGAGCAAACTCTATTACATGAACGCACTCTCTCGGTTTCTGTCCACTAGCGTCGTTTCGAGTTGTTGAAACAGCTCTGTTGCTTTTTGAAGATCATGTCGCCGTGTTGTCGAGAAAAAGGACAGATCTATCAGGGATCCTTCATGGGATTGTTTTTGGGTTCCTTGTTCTTTAATCGGCCGTAAGAGTTCCTGTAAAAAGAGCGAAAACAACGAATCAGCCGATTGGCCTGAATGCCCCTGCCTTTCTTGAATAAACACCCGAAGCTCTTGGATAAAATCAGGGAAACTCTTTTCTTTAACGTATTGCATCAATAGATTGCAATCGGCAATAGACACCGCACCACCATGCCGCGTTAAGAGCGGCATAAAGAATCGCTCATAATAACCCAAAGGTAAAAAATGTTTTTCCTTATACGCATTCGCTGCTGAATAAAAAATATCCCGCAGAAATCCTTCAAGTTTTTTAAGATCATCATCAACAATAGACAAATCCATATAACGATCGCGTTCAGTGACCACAAACGGTAAACGACTGGATTTAACGATCACAGATACCTCCCATAACACGGGCCCCCGAATGAGTCCTCTCACCTGAGGCGTTGATTGGCATTCATGAAACTCGTTTAATCGGTTAATTGGCACAGGAACAACAACACGTCGTTGCCCCATCAGAAGATAGATTAATATCGTCATGCGATGGCAATGAATAAATGTCACACGATCCACTTGTTTGACCTCAAACAAAGGATCTTCCGTAAAATGACCATAGGCCATGAAATCTCTCACCGTAAAGGCATCCTGAATCGCACGCGCTTCGGTTAATTCTTCCGTGCAGAAATGATAGACATATTGTTCAATGATCAAGCTAGACAGCAGTTGTACAAAAGCCGTTCTCTCCTCCCCTCGTCCTAACATATGGCCCACTTTCGATACGGTATCAAAATAACTTTGTCGTTCTTCATCATCTTTCCAACCCGCGATCATTTCAAATACCTGACTGGCTGTTGAAGAAACCGTGCTAATCACTGACGATAAAAAAAGATCGGTCATTTGTTTCAACACTCCAGGATTCACGGTCATATCTCCTGCAATCGCCGTTTCTGCTGACTGAATCAGATTGAACAAATACCGCTCAAAAGTCTCACGATAGACTTTGATAGAAAAATGGCTATCCTGCTGGGCACGAAGATGTTCTATATCCTTCAAAGACTCGCGAGAGAGAATAAAGGTCAGTGACGACTCATCCGAAGAAACCGAGGAGAACCATGTAGAAACTTTTCTGTTTTCTTCAATAATAAGAGGAGTTTGAATATCATTTGATAACTCTAGATGTCTATGAGGCGCATAAAAAGACGGTAACGCCTGATTTGCATTTTTTTTAATCTTAAGCCGATTATACCAAACAAACAACCACTGACTCTGTTTAAAGTCTATATGAAACTCTTTAAGTTTAGAGTGTTTTTTAACTATTATATCTAAAAATTCAATATCATCTTCTGACATCTTGTTATCATTAAGTAAAATAACTTTCAACAATTCGACATGCAAATCTCTTGCCATGATGGCCATGCGTGATTCGTTGGATGTTTGAGGTCGTTCACCTTTACATTCTTCATGAGCATGGGTGCCTATTTCACTGATACCCGTACGATTGAAATTAAGCGTCTGCAACTCTCCAAATCGGCTGAGAACGGTCATGAGTTCGGAAAACGCTTCATCAGAAATATTCGATAACGGCTGACCTTCCAGTGATAATGAGACAAGATGATGGTCTCTTATCCTCAAATAATGGATCATATTTTGAATATTTGACGTTTGATCGCCAACACGATCCATTGATAAATCCACATGCCCCTGATGTTCAATATCTTCGATATTGGTCATTGTCCGCATGATATTGAGAACTTCCCTATCTCTGTTTTCGTTTGCTTCAATATACCGCAGTGTGGCGTCAACAAGATCGTTTTCTATCTTGGGTGGAGGTGGTGGAGAATGAGGTGTTTTAGATTCTTCTCTATTGAGTGAGAGTTGGGCATCTAAACGGTTTCGTGTTGATTCGGATAAAGGGATATTGAGTAATACGGTATGAATACGCGTATCGTGTAAGACCGCAATCAATTCTTTCACCCCTTCTTCGGTGATAAGCGTTCCTCTGAGATCAATGACTTCTAACGCCGTCCATCGATGTATCGAAGCAGACAGTTTTTTTATCCCTGTGTCTGTGATGAGCGTGCTGATGAGATTTAACATTCGGATATGTTTCAGCGGGGAACTAATAAATCCTCGTTGACGGACGAGAGCCTCTAATGCCGCGTCATTGAGTGTGACACTCGGAAACCATAACCCCGTCATATGAGGTTTCAAATAACTCACTAAGTAATTAATTTTAGCCGATATCTGTTTACTGCCCTCTTCAAACCAATCACCTTGGATAAATACCGTCTGGTCGGTCTCTTGAGGCAGAGCCTTAAAAAAAGCATTCCACTCCCTCACATCGTGAGGGATTTCGATCGTATTCTTTGGCAGTCGATACGGTAGACGATGCATCCTATGTAAGGCAACAATCGGTGAAGGAGGAATAGACTGGTGTGAATAAAATCGGTCAGAAAAACCATACAAGTGCGATTTGAACAATTTCCAGCGTTCTTTCTCCTGAGATTCGCGATGTAATGCTCTGTATACGGGTTCATTCGGTGAGCGGGATAAAGCGGTGACCAGGGTAATCCATTGTTCTTTCGTTTCTTTGGCATAGATCTCGGGTAAAAAATAACGACGCTCTAATTGTTGACATAACAAGGAATCTTTCGGTTCGGTGCATCGATAGGTTTTAATCGCATACCCCATGATCTTCCAATAAGACTCTGAATATTTTGTAAAATGTTGATCGGTGAGATCAGCAATATTGGCACCGTGATAAAGAAAGGGGACTGCCATGTCTAAGTTTCGTCGAGACAGCGTTCTCAAGAAATATCGACTGACACTTGCCGGTATCATGGCGGGAAGAGTCAGCATCTTTTCGACAATAATATTGATATCTTCTGTCTCTTCCCCAATGAGGGGACAAAAGTACCGAGTATCCTCTTTATGGGTGTTAAGATAGTCGGTGAGTTTATGACGATAAAGGTCATGTGCCTCATGAATTTCCATCGTTTCATACGCACGTAAAGTCGTCACCTTAAGGTCATGATGACTTCTGTCACGTAAGGCTTTATCCAATCCATGAAGAATAGCCAGCAGGTTTGTTTTAAATCGTCCGTTTTCAAACATCACCGCCGATATGGCACGAAAAGAACTGGCTAGTGTCGGAAAGGCGTTCGTATATCCTTGGATACATTCTATTAATAAGACCTCTAATACACGATAACTATGGGTTTCTTTTAAAAAAGCCTCGCGTTCTGGTGCCATCAATCCGGTGATTTGGATAAAGGTTTTAATCGTTAAGGATAGCTGCTGAATAGCGTGTCGTCGTGGGTCTAAGAACTTTCTTGCGGCATTGGCAATCGCAAGCCCCAAACGTGGCCCAAGAATTAAGTCAACGAGGTTACGAACGTCGAAGTTTCGGGTCTCTTCATACCGTTGGAACAATTCACAAATCATCATCGTTCGCGGGTGGTGTTCCGCTTCAAGATCCGACGCCCAGGTAGGATAAGGGTATTGTTGGTTACTTAAAATAAGACGAGGCCAGAGAATCGCAGGATCGTCACTCGAAAAACGATAAGGGCTGGAGAGTTCATTGAAGTACGACGCGTATAATTCGTCAACCGAGGGAAAATCACTTTTTTCTTGAGCAGACGTCTGTTCTATGTGTTCAGTCGATGTTGATATCGTCGGCTGCATACTCCCCTCCCCTATTCTTAGCCATCAAGCTATCAAAAAAAACGCAAAAATACCAAGAGACCCACGATGCGCAACCATACTTTTTAAGAAACTAGGAAGGGTAGGATCTCTTAAAAAACACGCGGAATATTCTGGTCTATTCGGCCGAAATTCTACAACAATTTAACCCCATTGGCGAAGGATTTTTTTAACTGTCGCGGTTTAGGCTAAATGAAGCAATATCCTCTAACCGTATTTTATCGATCAATTGTCACGTGGAACAATCATTCATTTAAAAAAAAGTTAATAGAACTATTTTGATTGATATAAATCCAATATGGTTATTTAATATCAAATACGGATTGATTTTAATCAACATCTATACATTCGAATAAACTTGATCAAATCTCGTCGGTCGACACCACTGCCCTGCTCTAATTAATTTGCAACCAATATTAATGGATCTCTTAATCGGATTGTGTTCCTGTGTTTGATTATTTTTAACTAACGAACCAAATCTAGTTTCATAGATAACTTCATTCGCAAGCCTGTTTCTTGTTTCGTGTGGAACGTTCAATATTTTTAGCTTAGTTAAAATCAGTTGTAGATCTTCTTCCGAGAGCTGCCTATCCCCTTCTAGCTTGTTCACAAAGCTTGGATCTTTATGTAAAAGCTCTGTTTTTCGTTGATTTTTCAGATCAATATCGAGATTCTCAACTTGTTTATTGACTTGGTCTATCTTGATATCCAAGTCATTCAGTTGATTACGCAGTTGACTGGATTGCTCTGCCATTTTCATTGTATTTGCATCTAAACGATTATTGAGCACATTTTTCAGTAGAGATAATCGATCATGGGTTGATTTAAATTGGCTGGATTGATTGAGTTGAACTATTAACGCCTGTCTTGCATCTTTAAACTGAGTGAGTAGAGCGCTGAGCTTAGTCTGCCGCGATAACAAATCATCTTGATTTTTATCATTTTTACAATCAAAAGCAACAACATTGTTGTTTTTCTCTATAAAATTAATATCTCTATAAGGTACGTCAGATTTGACGGAGGGGGTATGGTCAATTGTGTCCAAGCTTTCAGGTTGTTTAGATGGTAGATTTTTTATGGGTGAAATCATTGAAGTAACTGCCACAGTTTCGAAGCTAGTATGCATTTCTGGATTAGGAAACGTAGCTTCATCAGATGTACTCTCCTGATTTTGCGTAGAGCAGGGGAGGGGGAATTTTGCAATTTTATCAGAAGATGTTTCCGCTTGTGCGTAGGCTTCTCTAGGAAACGTGATAAAATAAGTATTGGCTTGAGTTCCAGATAGTTTAGAAACATTATGTTTAACTTCAATCAGTCCAAGCGATTTTATTTCGCAGAGAGCTCGTCCAATCGTTTTTACGCTACATTTCAACTTTTCTGCTATATATTCCTGAGAGAGCTTAGTGCTATAGCTTTCGGTATCAAATGCGGCAAAAGCACGAATAAAATGCCAAATTCGGTAAGCGCTTGCGGATAGGTTTTGCATGGAATACAGATCAAGATCCCAAGCAATTGAAGCAACATGTTGCTTTGTTAAGGTTAATTTTCTTATTTGTTGTGCATGAAACATCAAATTATTCATGTCATTTCCTCTTTTTTTAAGACAAAAGTTGACTTAATTCCAGAATGACACTAAGATTAAATTGTGATTCAAAATCTTGGTTCATAACCGGATTCATATAAGGGTAGTTACCAGCTACCCTTTTTTATTGTGATTATTTTTTAGCTAGTCATAAAAGCTCCTGATCAATTAATTTTTGCGTTATTGCTGCGCGTATAACGCCACTTTGGACGTCTTTTTGTACTTTTTCTTCAATCATTTCTTTTGCCACCGCTTCTATTTTATCTATGCTGGCGGGATCTAAAGTTAAAATTATATTCTCATTATTCCCTCTATCTATCCATTCATCCAAAATAAGTTGCTTGTATTTTTTTAAACTAAAAAAGTCATTTATTGCACTGCAAACCCATCGACTTCTATACCTTATGCTTTTATGTTCGATCAAAACTGCTTGGTCAAGATCATGTAACATTTTTGATGGTAAACAGATTGTCGTGATTTTTTTCTTTGTTGGCGGCTTAAATACTTTCATTTTTTCCTTTCGTATAGTGACTATACTTTTATTTAACTTCTTGATCTTTAAATGTTTTTACAATTTTTTCCCATCCGGTTTGCAAATCTTTTTTCTTATCTAAATTCAAGTTTTCTAGTTCTTTGTTTAAATGACTAAAAGCAGGGTGGTTGAGAATAATATTAAGAATTTTCCTGTAAACATTAATGTCTTCTTTATTTCGAATAGGGGAATTAGCTACTTTAACTTTTGTAGGCGTTGTAATTTCAGAAACTACTTTTTTTAAATCAAGAAGGCTAAATTTCTTGCCTTCAATCATTTCATTTAAAAGTTTATTTTTTAGTTCAGGCGCCATTTTTATAACTAAAGTGGCTGCATCAACTGAATTAATTCCTTTGCTCTCAATTGCTTGTTTAAATTTATTATCATGTTGGTATGCATCAATAATATTTAAATATCTTCCCGCCCAAGCTTTTTTAAAGCCTAATAACTCAAATAGGCTACGCGCTGTAATAGGTTTTTTATAACATTTCTCATATTCGTTACTTAGATGAACTAAGTTGTGTATTTGTTCAATAAAACTCAAGTCCATCCTATCTTTGTTTTCTTTCCACTGTAATATCGAATGATCTAACCCAGGAGATACGTTTAAAATGGTAGCGGATATTTCACTTAATCCAAGGATAATATGAGCTAGCGTCCGCCTGTGCCCTGCTATTAAATGAAAACTTAATTGTTCCGCACGTACCGTGATCGGGTTAATCAAATTATCAGGGGTTTTAATGCTCAATGCTAATTCAACAATATCTAGGTAGTCTTGGATTTTTCTTTCATCTTGATTGAAATGAGAGTGTACTAATTGCTCAAAATGTGATAAATCGTCAGTTAGTAAATTGATATCAAGTTTTGGCCCATTTTTTATTTCATCAATAGTGAGTGAAAAAATTCTTGGATTATTTTTATCAAAAATAATGTTTGCGATTGGGATATATTGTACATTTATAGGTTTTTTTGATTCTTGGAGGCCATATTCAAGTGAAGAAACAAGAGTATCAATATTCGCTCCAACTTTTTGTCTCGTGTTCTCTGAATTTTTTGCGCCAAAGGCTTTAAACTTTGTTTCCGTCATTGTGTTTCCTTTAAATTTTCTGCAGTCTTATGAGTGTTTTCACTAAAAAGCTTGGTATAAATAAAATGACCCATGGCTGTAGATTGTATTCTGGCTTTGTCTGTTGCTGGCAATTCAAAAATACTTCTAGGTTTTGCTCCCTTAAAATCGCGTTCAGGAAAAGCAGTTAATAAACTAAGCCAAGCTTCTTCAGGGAACGTGTAGTTTGAATATTTTTCTAAAAAGTTGTTTAATACTGTTGTTTGAGCCTTGGTGGAGCGAACCATATTTGGAAGCATACCGATAAGCTCTAATCGTTCCATATCATTGGTTCTGCTGAAATTTTCTTGCTTAAAATGTTGCAACATACCTCTTAAACCTTCGATATCTTTAGGGTTTGGTGTTAGTGGTATATAGATATGCGTGGATGCTCGTAGCGCTGCTCTAAAAAGGGGCGTGTCAGTAGGGGATGTATCTATAATTACAACGTCATAGTATTCCCAAACCTCAGGGTCATAAAGAAATCCACGCAGATGGTTATACACTTCTTTCTCTAGAGAGTTAACATCAAATGCTTTATTTATTTTTGCTAATTTCTCAGGGTGCCCACAAAAAACTTCAATTTTTCCTTTATATCCATTTTTTTCATTCACCCAACTAGGATATGGCAGTACAGGTAAACCAAAAAAAATATCTGCGATACTAGATCTATCTTCAACTCCAGACATTGGATCATACATTTCTGGCCAGCGCTCTGATAGTCTTGGCGGCACTTTCCCGCCATGTGCTGTTATATCAATATCCATGCCAATCAAGGATTCAGATCCATTACATTGGCCATCAAGGTCAACAAATAAGACTCTTAGACCTTTTTCAATCGCAAAATACTCAGCTAATATTTCTGAAGTAGTGGATTTTCCAACCCCACCTTTTTCATTTATAGAAGATATAATCTTTATATTCAATATAACTCCAAAACTATATTTAAAGAATAAAATTATTATATATAGTTTCCGCTATAGTGGACTATCTTGTCAAGATAGTTTTTAAAATATTGTTGATTTATAAAAAGCCAGTCATATCTCAGCTAAGCTTTTGCTTTGGCTTTTAATTTAATAAAAAAAATCAAACTTGGGTT
>JAJOJD010000013.1 GCA_021208965.1 Gammaproteobacteria bacterium | reverse complement strand
CTCCGGTAACAAAGGAGAAAATAACTTTAATATCACTGAAACCAAAGGAACCGAGTCAGAAAAAACAAGGCTTGTTCCAAAAGGGTAAATTAAATCTGGCATTCGGGTGATAGGCCATGACCAAGGCTCATGACGAAAATATTCCCAGCCTAAAAAATGATTAACGGGATCTCCGCGTAAAATATTAATGTCCGTTGCATGAAATAATAAGAAGGGGAAAATATAGCTGACCAAACCGACGCCAACAAAAAGCGACACTAAAAGCCATAAAATCTCTCGTCTAAAAAAAAAACATAATCGTACTTCCGAATTCAGTTGATGCCGAGAATAAGGAGCCAAACCTCGACAGGCCCCCACAAGCACTTGACATTTGCGTGTCTACCAATTTCAGTCTCTCGGCTGATAGAACAATAATAGACGATGACAGCCTAATGATAAAGGCTATTGACTTTGTTTAATAACTCAAATGTAGCGATGAATAACTCAATCTGATATATTCAAGAAAATAAATACGGAAAGACCCGAATGAATCAGCCAAAAGTGCTATCTTATTTTTTCTTAACTGAAGCGTGGGAACGATTTGGCTTTTATATTATCCAAACACTTCTCGTCTTGTATATGGTGAGTACACTACATTTATCTGACCATGATGCTTATACAATCATCGGTCAATTTACAGCACTCGCTTACATAACACCTATTTTAGGAGGATATTTGGCCGATCGCGTTGTCGGATATCGATTCTGTATCTTATTGGGCGGTCTCTTATTATGTATCGGCTATGCCATATTAAGCATATTCCCTCAAATATTACTGGTTGGATTAACTTGCATGGTTGTCGGTAATAGTTTGTTCAAACCGAATATTTCGAGCTTTCTAGGCGAATTTTACACTGAAAACGATCCTAGACGCGAAAGCGGGTTCACGATATTTTATATAGGGATCAATATCGGCGCATTTCTTGGACCTGTTCTTGGCGGTTATATTCAACAGTGGTTTGGCTGGTATATCTGTTTTGGGATTGCCAGTATTGGGCTGATCATTGCCACGCTAACGTTTCGAGCTAGTTTTAATGTGCTAGAAAACAAAGGCTTTTCTCCCAAGCTGCCTAGAGTCAAAAATTTCGCGCAGTTGATACTAAAACAGCCAAGCATTTTACTAGTGCTTTTAACGGTCGCGGGAACTATTTTTGCTTTATTTAATTTTCCTAGCTTAACAACTCACCTGCTAAAAATAGCGGGAGCAGTAATTTTCTTAGGCCTTGTTTTTTTAGCATTCAAACACCAAGGAGCGGAACGTAAACACATAGCAGCACTTATTGTCATGCTATTGTTTTCCGTTGTTTTTTGGGGGTTATTTTTCGAAATATTTTTCTCTGTGAATCTCTTCACTGATCGAGGTGTTGATCATATGATATTCGGCCATACTATCCCCACAGCTGTTTTTTTAGGATTAGAATCAACGTTTATTATTTTATTAGGTCCACTGCTAGCATCCCTATGGAAGAGAACTGGCCCCAAAAAGCCCTTTATGACAACACCTTATAAATTTTCTTATGCGCTGTTATTCACTGCGCTTGCGTATGAGCTTCTAGTGGTTATTATCAATCATTCTCCTGGGGGAACAAACATTCATGCGGCTTGGATCGTTTTATTTTATCTTTTAATCGTCATGGGGGAGTTATTTTTATCGCCCATTGGACTCTCTATGATCACTTCGTTAACCCCAAAAAGATATATTGGCTTAATGATGGGTGTTTGGTTCATTACACTAGGGTACGGCGGGGCTCTAGGTGGGTTTTTAGCTCAAGATGCCAGCATAAGTGATACAACACAATCTTTGGCATCACAAATACATATTTATAAAAACGCATTTCAACATTTTGCAAATATTGGATTTGTGGCATTTTTAGTGTTGTTTTTTGTATCTCCATTCCTAACGCGTTGGATATTAAGTTCAAATAAAACATAAAGAAGCAATCGGTTGAGATCCTCATGATAATTGTAGACAAAACCATAACTCTTTCTTTGCGTAGTGAAGCACAAAGACGACTTTCAGCAGAAAAAGAAATCAAAAAACTAGGAATAAAAACTGATTTTTTTCTAACCAACCCCGATTCTAATGGCAATGCTGTCAAGGGATGTTTTACTTCTCACGTAGCAATCGCTAAATTTGCACTAGAAAAAAAATTACACTCAATCATGATTTTTGAGGATGATTGTAAAAATTTTATCCTATTCATTCAAAATCAAATTGATGACTA
>JAJOJD010000070.1 GCA_021208965.1 Gammaproteobacteria bacterium | reverse complement strand
AAAAAATATCCGGCTGCTTTCGCTCAGAAGAAGGCGCTTTCATTTTTTGTCGAGTCAGAGCATTTTTAATTACTTGCAGAAAGCATAACGTCGATGCGAGTCAGGCGCTTAAAGATTTGTTTAAAGGCAAGCTTCCAGATTTTGTCGTTCAGGCAAAACTTGGTGAATAGTTACAGATTTATAATGAATGCAATCTTTTTGAGGCGGTTACCCTCTTAATTGTTTTTAAAAAGGTCAAATTTCATGCAATAACATTAAGATTTCCAGCTATTATTTTAGAATTTATGACACTATGAACGCTGATTCTGACGGATCGTGAACGCCGATTCTGATTTTTTCACTAAAATCGTTCACGATCCGTCAGAATCACCGTTCACGATGCGTCAGAATACGCATTAAAAAAATTTCTGAATGCAGAGGTTGTTATTCCACCGGATGCTGACGCGGTATACAATACTGATAATCATGCTCAGCGTAATCGCAATTTACAGGAAATAAAAACATTTGGTCGTATGGCATGGCAAAAAGTGAGAAGTTATGGTAAAAGAAATTTTTCTGAATTATGTATTCAGCGGTACAAAAAAATAATTGGAAGGCAATTGCATGCGCGAGAATTTTCGCGTCAAAAAAATGAAACAATGTTAGGTTGTGGAATTTTAAATAAGGTGACAAGGTTAGGAATGCCGATAAGCTATCGTTGCGCCTGAATTTTGATAAACTGGAAAATACGTGGAGTAAGGAAACAAAGCCCCACGCAAAGGCGCAAAGAGCCCAATTTGTTACGTTAAATTTAAAAAGGACATTGCTTTTTCATAAAATATATGTTGCAAAGCCGCTACTTTATAATAGGGAATAATTACGCTGTTAAATTTTATGGATATTTTTAATTTCTCAGGAAGTTCACTAATAGAAAGGATAAAATCATAATCCTCAATAAGATCATCAACATCTATCACTTTAAATAGAGTTTCTTTGCTAATCCGGTATTCCTTGAAAGTAAGCGCTTGCCAGGAGAAGATAGGCATAAATGGGATATTACCATATTTGCGCATTTCTCGAAAGTAGTGATCTATCGGAATATCTTGAAATTCAAAAGACTCTAATAATTCATTTTTCACATAAAGGCATTTTGAGATAAAATTCATTAAATAAAAGTCTTGCGGAATAAATAGTGGAATAATGTTAACAAAAGAACCTATTGTATTTATATAATTCCAATCTGCTCTGGCGGAAGTTGGGAATGCAATCAAAGAAGTTGGAAAGTCAATATATTTAAAGCTATCAATTAGGCATACCATGAAGTACGTATAGAGCGTAATTTTATTTTTTTACAAAATTCTTTTATTGATAATAGTATTTCTCTCTCCATAAATGAATACAATCTATATGCTTCGAAATCTAAGGGTTTCTTCTGTGCTCTAGTTTTAAAATATTCTTTCCCTTTGGATATCATTTTTTGCATTTTGATCTTATAATCGTCAGATGAAAAAAAATTTTTTCTTGCTCAATAAAGTCAAAATAACTTCTGCAATTTTTTAATTTTGGAGTTTCGGAGAGTAATGACGCGCGGTAGTTTTCTATTAATTGTTCTATAATTAAATTAATTGATAAGTCATCACAGATAATGTGGTGAAAATTTAAAAAAATAACTGAAGTTTTATTAGAATCATTTGAATTGAAGTCAATTAATACTATAGAATAATTTGGATAAATCGCAAGATCACTTTTTTTAATTTGTAATTTTATAGCTTCCTTTTTAATAAATTCATCTATTTTATCGGCATCTAAGTGCTCTTGTCGATGACTGATAATAACGGGGTCACAGGAATATTGTTGCAAAATCTCATGAGTTGCTTTGTTAAAGAAAAAATTCGCACGTAAAATAGGGTTTTGTTCAAATAATTGTATAATCCCACTTTTCAATTTATCAGAAACATATTCACCGCAAATAGTAATTGCACTAGTAATTGATAGATTTGCGTCATGGCTGTCTAGAAGAACTTTGTAATATAGTCTTTTTTGTGCTGAAGACAGAGAATATGTTTTCATTGAGTTACCTAACGAATTTTACTGGATATTAATTATTTAATTCAAAAAATTATTTATCTTTAACGACCAAGATAATCTTCTAAAAAAACATGCATTACACTAATATATTTTTCGACAATGTCACTTCTTTTGTTTTGACTCACCAAGTCAAGACGGCAACGAAAATTTAATTTCATACTGTCTTTTGATTTATGTACTCTAGCAAAAACGTGATGTGACATTACATTGTTATCAGGGATAGGTAGTTGCTGAATAATTATACTATCAACTATTTCTATTAGACTTTCCATGTCAAAAACGATACTATACCATTTTGGCTTGATTTTAGTCAACTCATTATGAGGGAAAAAAACATGGCTTCTAAGTTCCTTTAACGCAGCAAAACAATAATTACAATTATCTAAAAAACTTATTTTATCGTTATATGAGTAAAAAAATGGAAGTCGCGTGTTAAATGGGCCAATCATATTTTCAAAAAATGAGTCCGTGCGCATAGTAATTGGTAGGCCGATACATATATTTTTATTCTGAAAAATCTCTTGCATAACAAAAATAAAACTTGTCAATAAAATTGCATAAACTGTGCAACCAATTTTTTTTGCACATTCATTAAGGAGAAGATTATATTTCGTCAAATCAACTTCTATCTCTTCTGATGAAAATATAATATTTTCATTAGTTTCTATAAGTGAGCACTGATTTGAAATATTAGTAAAGTACTCTTTATCAAGCTTGAAATTTTGAGAATTAAAATACATATTTTCTTTCTCTAGATATTGAAAAAATTTAGATTGGCCAGTTATAAATTTATTATAATACTCTGAACAAACGGATTTCCAATAATCTCTAATGAGGTTGCATCGCTAATCAAATGATATATCGAGAAAAAACTCTAATTTGTTTTTTACTTATTCGCAATAAATAAACTTTGAATAGTGGATTATTTTCTGGATCAAAAACATCAGAATTAATATTGTTATACATATCTTCAATAATAACATCGATGTTGTCTAAAGATTGCCCCCTTAAATCAAATTCTTCTATTACAAGACTTTTGTTGCTTTCTTCAAAAAATCCATTGTTATCATAAAAGCGCACAATTGATCTTAGTAGCTCATGGCGTTGATATACAACGTTAAAACAAGATTTAAACTTTTCATAATCTAGAAGTGACGATGACAAATTGAAGTGAAAGATTACCCTATTATCTTTTTGATTTTTTGTTTTCTCCCACAAGTGTTGTTGACGAGAACAAAATTTTGTTTTTTTAGGAATATTTTCCTGCGACGTGGTTAAATGTAAAGATTGTTCCTTTTTTTTCAGTGTTTTGGTATGCTGAATTAGACTGTCAATTCTTTGATAATCAAATACATCTAATGTATCAAAGTTAATTTTTAGTGAACTACTTATTTCCCCACTTAATTCAATAGCTGCTAGTGAGTCACCGCCTTTTTCAAAAAAATTATCATTCATGCTAAACTCAGTAGATGAATAATTAAGTACTTTGCACCAGGTTGAGATCAAGTGATTTTCAAAAGAATCCTCTTGATTTTCTCTTGGTGTCATTTCTTGAGTTGACAAAATAGATAGCAAAGCAAGATTATCTATCTTACCATTTTCAGTTAATGGAAATTCACTAATAATTATAAATTGGTTTGGACACATATATGATGCCCCAAGTTTTTTAAATGAATTAAATAGAGTTTCGTTAGATATTGGACAAGAAGTTATTATAAATGCAATTATTTTTTCCTCTGATTGTGATTTTTTAATAACCACACGGCAATCAAGTATATTCTCAATTTTGCAAACTATAAATTGCACATCTTCAATTGAAAATCTATTTCCAAATCTTTTTATTTGATCATCATTTCTTCCTAAGAATTTAATTTCACCTGAAGATGACATAATGCCCAAGTCACCTGTAAGCAAGCTGTTAAGCTTTAAAGATGAAGAAGTTTTTAGTGGGGGGCAGGGATTTTGAATATTAAGTTTATGAGGTCTACCTACGCTTATTCCATGTATTTTTATCTCGCCTATATGATTTTTTGGTACTATATTCCCTTTCTCGTCAACAATGCTTAATGTGACATTAGCAATAGGCTTACCTATACAATTCAATTCACTAGTTGAGTTTTCTATTTTTTTAAATGTACTAACGCACGTTGCTTCTGAGAGTCCATAGGCATTATATACAGTGACAAATTTTAATAAACGATTTATAAGTGTAGCATTAATACTCTCGCCTCCAAGAATAATGCAACGTATACACTTTAGTGCATCATCATTAAGTGTGGTTGCTATACTTGGCGGCAACAAACTTAATTCTATTTTTTTTCGAATAATGAGATTGCTTAATTCTACACCTGCACCACTTTTTTCACTATCTGGAATAACGAGGGTAGCTCCTGCTACAATACATATTCCAAACTCTATAATAGATGCGTCAAAACAGAGTGGTGAGTATTGTAAAATTCTACACTGCGAAGGAGTCTGTAAAATATCTTTAATTGCCATTGCCATATTAGTGAAGGCAGCATGCGTAATAATTGATAATTTTGGGTTGCCTGTAGAGCCTGATGTTGCAATCATATAAGCAGCTTCATGATGCGTAATTTCTGCGAGCGGCATTTCTAAAAAATCAATTGCATCTATATTAATATGCGAGCTATAAGTGTAAATTTCTTGTTCAGCTTCTGTTATAATAACATCACATTGGGCATCATCAAGTAGTTTTTTAAGTTTAGGTAAACTCCATCTTTTATCTAGTGGGAGATAATAACTTCCAATTATCCATATGGCCACGAGAATAATCCACTGATTGATAGACTTGTCTAAATATATTCCCACAAGCTTGTTAGCTTTAATATTTTTATTCGCCAAATAAGAGGCCATTTTTCTTGCCCGATACCAAAATTCCGCATAAGTAATTTTTATTGCACCATGTTCTAAAAAAATAAACTCAGAATGAGTATTAGCATATTCTTCAATAATTGTTAGAGCATTTCTTTCTAGATAACTTGGTTCATCAGGACCAAGAATAATACTATTCATCATTAATATTTTCCTTTTTCGTATTTAGCCGTATTTTTTTAAAAGATCCAATTCACGAATTTGATATCATATGTTTTGCCTATACTGCATCTTTGTATAATTTATTTGGAATATATTTTTTATTTGAAGCATCATTGAAGCGTTTTAAGCACTGGCTCTTATTATTAGACGAAAAAACTAGAAATTTATACTTGTGCATTCAACAAGATTTTCCAAGTATTTTCATATTCTTTTAATTTTGATGAACTTAATGAAGTGGATGGTTCAAGCTTAAAACCATTTTTCCAAAACGGTAACAAAGGAATTAGGATATGCATATGTGGATTATCGGGTTTACTTAGATGAACATAGGTATCTGCAATAAAATTATGCCCACAGATATTCTTTGTAACAAATTCTTCTGCTAACGTGATCATTGATTGTTCAGTTAGGCCCTGTGGGTATGATAACTTAATTTCATGCGCAATGGCCATTTGCGTTAGAGAGTTATGTGTTATTTGTTCCAAATTGTTCCACAACATACTCCTGTCTTTAAACCAACCTGGGGCAGAGCTTGGTAGTAGGATATTGCAATAAATGAAATAGCGTTTCTTTGGAGTAAGGGCGAAAGAGCTTAAACGTTGATTGCAAATATCAAACAAATCACTTGCAGAATGCATAGCGGCGACATGAATCACAGAGTTTTTCTGTTCTTCTTTGTTATTAAGAATGCAATGTTGTAAAATCTCATTTGCGCTTTCTTTCATGATTAATGACAGGGTATCAAAATGTGTGAATAGTCTATTGTAATAAGGAATGTAAGTAAATAACATGCCCATAAAGTCATTTGATATAAACGTAGTACCGAAGCATCAACTTTGAACCTCCGATAAACACCGTGTTTGCGAGGAGTGCAAATTATTTTTCGTCGGGCTACAATAGTTGCCTGTGAGTTCAAGAAATAGGCAATTTGTCTATTTAAGGATCGATTATGTCCGATACTCAAGCCACGGTCAATACCACCACTTACCCCTCCTACATTGATTCGCTGTACGCCAAAATAGATACCCTGATTGCAAACTATTGGTTAAACAATCCCGATTTGCGCGAGCTGGTTGATAAGAAGCGCCAACAAGAAGCGTTAGTCACACGTGTAGCGGAAGCCCTTGAGGAAAGACTCAAAGAGGTTATCAAAGAAGAGCCGGTTATTCCGTTACGCGGCGCAGCTCTTCGCGCTCGGATGTTAATTGGCGTTGAATAATGACCCCCTGAGAGGTGAAATTGGCGTTGAAAATTGCCCCCCCCTAAACGAGGTAAAATGCCCTGTGATTTTTTGTACAACACGGGGAGAAAAGAGGATGCTCATAATGGAAACAATTGCCAAGATTCGTCGGTTATATCATGTCGGCGGGAAAGGGTTTAAGACGATAGCACGAGAACTCAATCTATCGAAAAATACAGTTAAAAAAATTATTCGCGAAGACAAGACCGCATCAGATTATCAACGACAGGAGGCGAGTTATCGTGTTCTAGAAGAGTACACTGAACGATTGATTGAAAAATTAAAACAGGATTTTCATGAGCCGAAACGTCGCAAACGAACAGCGAAAAAAATTTACGAGGAGTTACAGTTAGCCGGTTATACTGGAAGTTACGATGCTGTTCATGAGTTTATTGCAAAATGGCGTCGAGATCGTAAAGAAATCGGATGTAAAGCCTTTGTTCCGCTTGAATTTTTACCTGGTGAAGCATTTCAGTTTGACTGGAGCACGGAGGAGATTTTACTCTCTGATGTATTGACTCGTATTAAAGTAGCGCATATTCGATTGTGTTATAGCCGTTATTTTTTTATGATTGCTTACCCGAATGAACAGATGGAAATGGTATTATCCGCTCACAACGAAGCGTTTAAATTTTTTCAGGGAGTTTGTCATAAAGGTATTTATGACAACATGAAAACGGCGGTGCAAACAGTTTTGCTGGGAAAAGAACGAGCATTTAATCCACGATTCTTACAACTGTGTTCGCACCATTTATTTGAGCCGATTGCTTGCACTCCAGGATCGGGCTGGGAAAAAGGTCAAGTAGAAAATCAAGTCAGTACTGGGCGGTGTAATTTTTTCACGCCCCTAGTGAAAGTCGATTCTCTTTTAGATTTGAATACAATACTGGCTGCTTCTTGTTTAGCGTGGGCGAAAAAGACTCGACATCCTGAGCAAAAAGACAAGACAACGTATGAGGTTTATCAAGAAGAGCTGTCTCATTTAATTCCTTATCGTGGCGATTTTGATGCCTACAAAGTTGAAAAAGAAGTGGTGTCCCCTTATTGTTTTGTTCATTATGCGACGAACGCTTATAGCGTTGAATGTCATTATGTCGGTAAAGTCGTTGATCTTTATATTTATGCAAAAAAAATTAAAATTATTTATCAAGGAAGAGTTATTGGTGAACATGTGCGCTCCTTTGAGCGTTATAAGCGTATTTATGATGCTTGGCATTACGTCCCTATCTTAGAGCGTAAACCTGGTGCTTTACGTAATGGCGCCCCGTTTAAATCATGGAATTTACCCTCAGCGATGCAAAAAGCCCGAGAAAAATTGGCGCAGTATCCTGATGGGGATAAACAATTTGTCCGGGTGTTATTAGCGGTGTCGGTTCACGGCTTAAGTGCCGTAGAGCATGCATGTTCACTGGCATTAACACAAGGTGGTTGCAATAGCACCATCATTTTTCGTTACTTGGAGCCTGTGTTAAATCCAAATAAAGAGCAAGAGTATTTATCCCTGCTCTTCCCTCCAACAGAAGATCTTCAATGCTACAACCGCATTTGTTTGTCAGGAAAAGTACTTGCAAGGGAGATTGGCCATGCTTAATGACACCGTAATCACGTTACTAAAATCATTACGATTTAATGGGATGTTATCTCAGTTCGATGAAATCATGGACATGGCTGAAATTAAAAAACTGAAGCCAGTCCAATTGTTGCAACAACTGCTTGAAACAGAAATGGCGTATCGAGAAACCCGCTCTTTGCGCTATCGATTAGAGGTGGCTCGGCTCCCACACGTTAAATCCTTTGAAAATTTTGCTTGTGATGAACTGCCAATAAAACAAGAACAATTGTTTCAATTGGCCGAGTGTCAATTTATTGAAGAAAAACGTAATGTACTTTTAATCGGAGGGTCAGGAAGTGGGAAAACACATATTGCCCTAGCAGTGGCTTATATGGCGTTACAAAAACACTATCGTGTTAAATTTTATTTGTTTGGCGATTTAGCGCGTCGATTAGTGCATGCTAAAGAACATCGTTATGAAGAAAATTTTATGGCGAAATTGCAGCGATTCCATCTGCTCATCATTGATGAAATGGGTTACTTTCCGATTGATCAACAGGCTGAACCGTTATTGTTTGAGTTGTTTTCCAAGTTGTACGAAAAAACATCATTAATTATTACGACACACTTAACTTTCGAAGAATGGTCTCCTTTATTTGGAAGCGCAAAGGCCAGCAAAGCGATCATCGATAGGATAACGCATCACTGTAAAATTCTGGAAACAGGCAATATTAGCTGGCGATTAAAGGAGGGTAAGATGTATAAAAAATAAACTATTTTGCATAATAAGTTAAGACTTAAAAAGGTTGTTTAGAGGGGTCAATTTTCAACGCCAATTGACAAGTATGTTGCGCTTAACAAGAAATTGTTGCGTATTTTAAAGGGCGAAATACCAGCGGTTTTGTGGAAGGTTTTAAAGCGCAGATGCTATGGTATTTTTGACGAAAACAGTCTATTTCGACGACTGTTTTTAGATTGCTATGGATACGCGCTATTCGGCCAAGGACGGGGGTTTTCAGCAATTTGAATTGAATCTATTAATTCCGGAAGAGCCGCATCAACGATTGCCAAAAATAGCTACCAATTCTTGTTCTTCATTTGTCAAGTCATCCTCTATTAATTCTTTCTCATCTTTTTTGGCATGAGAATAATCACAAACTTTTCGCCAGTAACCAATAGCATCACTGAGTAATTGACGTGATTCTAGGTCATCGCTTTGCTCACTAGACTCTATTTCTTCTTGTAAAAAAGAAATAGCATTTTCTCCTTTTTCTACAAGTATGCTTAATGATTCTTCATTATGTTTTTTAATTTCATATAACAATTCAAAATATTCCGCATCATTTTTTTGTTCTATTTCAAGCTTAGACAATTCTTGTTTACGAGCAAATAAACTAGTTTTTGTAATGCTTGGAGAATATTCTTTTAACAAAGACAGTGATGATGAAGTCATCGAACTTTGTTTTGGATTAGATTCTTGTATAATTTCAATTTGTTTTACTATTGTTGGTGCATAAAAACCATTTAAAATCAGTTGAATTCTTTCCATTTTTATAGATGTTTCTGAATCAAGCTCACGTTTTTTTGTTAAAAGCATAAGTTGATTGTTTTCTTCTAACACTTGCTCTATATTTTCTAATAACCACGCATGCTGACTACTGTTAGCATATAATACTAAATCATAAAACTTATGAACAAAAGAATTAACATCCATCTCTTGTAAAGACGGTGGTTCTCCTGACAACATATCATTATAATGATTGATCATCTCAGAAAATTTAAGGTCTGAACCGCTATAAAAAAAACATAATCTTTCTCCGTATTATTTATAATTTAAAACGACGTACGTTCAAATTTAATTGTTCACCTATTTACATTCAAAGTCTGCCATCATCTAGCTGTGAATTATCGACTTGCTGCTGCTAATTATTGCTTACACAAGCGACGACTATTATTCTTTGCCGCCTTTCGTCTTCGTCAACCGTGCTTCATGACTATCAGTTTTTATCCGCATACTTCTCTTAATCTCTCAAACGACTTTACGCTGACTATAGATTTTTTAACCTACTACGCTCTTTAAAAAATTCGGCAGCTACCGCGGCCTATTCACTCTCCGCTGCTCCTCTTCATCTTCATGATTCGCATCGATAGGTCTTAATGTTGGAGAATCTTGTTCTCTAGCATTAGAAGCGATTCCACGGACAAAGTGACTTGTTCCTGCAATTACACTTCCTCCAAATAATATAGTTCCTTCAGTAGTTGCAGCAGTGGCGCCAGTAGTAGTTGCAGTAGCAGTAGTGACAGTAGCGCAAACTTGAGGACCAAAAAAACCAGCTAGCCTTAGGCCCATGCCTATGAATCCTACTCCCATTGTCACCATCCCTAAAATAACACCACCAGCAGCGATCAATTCTACCGTTTCCAAAATTGCACTTCCAAAATTCATATTCAGGCCATTTTCTCGATTAATAATGATACGTTCGTGAAGAGTTATGCTTCTTTCGATCATGTTTAACAAGTCTTGAGTTACATTAATTTCTATTAAAATTCTTTGCACTTCTCTAAAATTACCTAGTAATATGCGTCTATGCAGCAATGCTTGGTAATTTCTATTGGTACCTGAAATTGCTTGCACGGGTATATCTAACCATGCTGGATCATCTGTCATTAATCTAGTATCAATAGTTGTCAATCTATGTACAACATTCTCTGCCACTTTTCGTTTCACCCTTGCTCTCGTCTCTTGTTTGATAAAAATTGAAAAGGCGTGATTATATTCATTGACTTGAGCCATGAACTGAGCATCGGTGTTCAAAGCTCCATTGTAAGTTAGCATAATAATCTCCTTGTTGAAAAAAATTATTTATTTATTATCTTCTTTTTTAATATTAAAAAATCCTTAAATGTTAAAAATTATTTTTTAATTTTCGGCTCTTCCGGAATTAAGGGGTTCTGTGGAAGAACCTCCATTTTTGACTGACTAGCTCAGATTAACTTAACAGACTGACTTTGAAGTATTTTTGGTTCTGTCAATTTTGGGCACTCAGCATGTCAATGCGAATGATCTTCTTTAGATTCTATGCAGCTGTTGCTAATAAATTTTGCATTTCACAAAATTTAGCCATAAATTGGCTCCGACGTTCGCTG
>JAJOJD010000035.1 GCA_021208965.1 Gammaproteobacteria bacterium | reverse complement strand
CTCGTTAATCTCCCCTGCCCTTAGATGTAAAGATTAATTTAAACCAACACCATAGGGCCCTACCATGTTCATGACATTTATTACACGCACTTTAATTTTTAGCACGACTTTTATTCTTTCAAGCCTATCCATAAAGCATATTGATGATACTATTCCTTATTCACCATCAGAAACGATAATAGAAAATGGTCGGGAATGTATTAACACTTTGTCCGATCCCTTATTAATTTTAGCGTGTTTTATACGAATGACTAACACTCTGAATACAAATATCTTAAAGGCAAGGGCATTCAAATCTCTGGCTGTTTTTTTTCATGAACATGACTACGGGAGAGAAGAAAACATGGCTATGGCAAGCGCGCAGCAATACGAAGAATTTGCAAAAAATTCCTGTCTTGAAGAAGCGAATATCCTACGCCAAGAAATACAGCAACTAGAAACATATGAAGCGTATCCTCGAATAATGAACTTACTCTTCAAGTTTAAAAACTCAAACCTCGCCCCCATTAATACGCTGATTCAACATTACTCTGAAAAATCTGAGCAATATGCTAAAGAAATATTAAAAAGCTCCGATAGTCCTAACGACGTCGTGAATGCCTACCAAGTACTCACACAATCTTATTTATTAACCGATAATTGTTATGCCGCCTTTTTTACAACTCGCGCTGCAATCAGCACACTGGAATTTTACCAAGCAACGAAAGACTTTTCTGATCAGTATGGATATTTTAAAAAGCAACATGAATTTTGCAAGAATAAGCAATGATATTTAAGAAAATTCTTCATTAAGATTAGTTTAATGAAAAAACAGCAATACGGAATTTAGTCTATTTTTACGTCATTTGATTGAACCAATTGCAACACCATTTTTCCAATACTTCCTGCACCCATAGCTAATATGATGTCCCCATCCTGAGCAACGCGGCTTAATACGTGAACCAACTCTTCATCACCGAGCAAAATCGGTTCGACACGTTTGCGCTGCCGAATTGACTGTGCCAACGCATGACTATTCGCCCCATCGATATAGGTTTCTCCTGCGCTGTAAACATCTAACAATAATAAAACATCTACCGCAGATAATGCCTTAGAAAACGCATCAAACTGTTCCAACGTACGGGTATAACGATGCGGTTGAAAAACAAGAATAATTCGCGAATCTGGCCAAGCCGCTTTTGCCGCCGCATAAGTGACATCAACCTCAGTAGGATGATGCCCGTAATCGTCAATCACGGTAACATTTGCACCACCAATATTAATCTGGCCATGATTCTGAAATCTTCTGCCAACACCAGAGAATTGCATAAAGGTTTTTTGAATATGCTCATCCGAAATATCTAATTGCTTCGCAAGAATATACGTTGCGATCGCATTTAATACATTATGCTTACCTGCAAGATTTAATGTAAAACGTTTAGTTGTTTCTTTTTCACAAAGATCGAATATGGATATCGTACCACGCTGCTCAAAAAACAAAAGCTGAACATCACATGCCTCAGTTTCACCGTATGTGATGACTGGACGAGATAGTTGAGGTAATAATTCTTGTATGACAGGATCATCGCCACACAAGACAGCTAAGCCATAAAAAGGCAACTGGTGAATAAATCGTAAAAAAGCATTTTTTACCTGCGAAAATTTGCCCTCATAATTTTCTAAATGATCTGACTCAATGTTTGTCACGATCGTCATCATGGGATTTAACATTAAAAATGAACCATCACTTTCATCAGCTTCCGCCACTAAATAGTCTCCTTGACCCAGCCGCGCATTTACCGCATGACTATTCAGTTTTCCGCCAATAACAAAGGTGGGGTCTAATCCGGCCTCAGCCAAAACACTCGCGCATAAACTCGTTGTGGTTGTTTTTCCATGTGTACCAGCAACAGCAATGCCATAACGAAATCGCATTAACTCAGCCAGCATAGCCGCACGAGGAACCACAGGAATTCGTATTTTTTTAGCGTAAATAATTTCTGGATTATCCTCCTTAATCGCGGATGATTGAACAATCACATCAACATCACGAATATTTTCAACCGCATGACCAATAAAAATCGTCGCGCCTAAGTCTTGCAAACGCTGTGTTACTGGACTTGCATTAGTATCAGAGCCTGAAATTAGATATCCTTCTGTCAAAAAAACTTCTGCGATACCACTCATACCAACGCCACCAATACCAACAAAGTGCACGCGTTTAATCAACGATTTTCGTGGAAATATCATGATTTTATTACTCCTAAACAAGCATCAACAAGAGCGACATCCGCATTAATTATTCGGTGCGCATAAACGTTACGCGCATAACGTTGATAATTTAACTCTTCTTTCAACGCATCGAGAAAATGTTTTAGTTTATCTACAGACAACTCATTTTCTTGTATCAACATACCAGCGCTTCGATCAATTAAAAATTTTGCATTCGCTGTTTGATGATCATCCACCGCGTAGGGATAAGGAACAAATATTGCTGGTCGACCAGCACTCATGATCTCAAATACGGTCATCGCGCCTGATCGACAAATAATAACATCTGCCCATGCATAAGCTTCTGCCATATCATCGATATAGGCAGAGATTTTATACGGCTGGTATCGTTTTTTTGTTTCTTCAAGATGCTGTTCGCCTGTTTGATGCCAAATCTCAATCTCAGAAATGTGCATCAATAGTTCAGGCAATATTTTATTTAAACGTGAGGCTCCTCGACTGCCTCCTAATATCAACACTCGCATCGGTTGATGTGGATGCGATTTCGGCATCAAGGCTGTCAGCTCAGCGCGCACAGGATTACCAGTCACTATCGGCTTATAGCGAGTCAACACATTCGGGAAAGCTGTTAATATTTTTTGAGAAAAACGCGCGACGAGTTGATTTGTTTTTCCAGCAACCGCGTTTTGTTCATGAATAACGACGGGTATATTTAAACAGCGAGCAGCCAGAATACTAGGGCCGCTCACATACCCTCCCATGCCTAAGACAACATCAGGCTTCAACCGACGTAACAAGCGCATTGCTTGACATATGGCATACAGTGCCATGCCAAATGCACATACTTGAGCAAGTATCTTAGAACGACGCACCCCTTTTACGGTAATAAAAAATAACGGAATATTTTGTTTAGGAACAATAGAAGCCTCTAAACCCTGTTTGGTTCCTATCCATGAAATGGCATGCCCCAACGTCTGCCAACGTTTTGCAAATGCGAGTGCAGGATAAATATGACCGCCAGTGCCTCCAGCAACGATTACGGCATGTTTTTTATTATTTGTCATCTCATGTTACCTAATAAAACATAAATTAACGGAAACTCTTAAGTTTACCACAACCCACTCTGATACTTTTCAATCGAGATTCATAGTCAATTCTAAATAAAATGGCTAACGCGCAAATATCAATCAGTAAGCTGCTGCCACCATAGCTCATCAGTGGCAACGTTAACCCCTTAGTGGGTAAGACCCCAGAATTAACCCCAACGTTAATTAAAAATTGAAGACCTAACCACGTGCCAATCCCACAGGCAACAAAACTCGAATAATATTCAGCACAAGCATGAGCTCTTTTGGCAATCACCATCGAGCGAAAAACAATCAGAGTATAACAGATAAAAATAATACTAATCCCAAACAAACCGACTTCTTCGGCTAATACCGCAAAAAGGAAATCGGTCTGCGCTTCAGGCAAATAAAATAATTTTTGAATACTATTTCCTAAACCGACCCCAAACAAACCGCCATTTCCAAACGCAATCAATGATTGAGTGAGTTGATAACTGCTCCCGTATTGATTTTCCCACGGGTGCATAAATGAGGTTAAACGTAATAATCGATAGGGCGACTCAATAGCAAGCAGGGCAAACACACCGCCAACCATGAACAATAATAAAATAAAATACCGGATCGGCATACCGGCAAGCAACATCATCGCCATACCGGTAGAAATAATCACGACGGCAGCACCAAAATCGGGTTCCTTCAAAAGCAAAAATGCAATAATACCTAACACACACAAGGGGCGAATAAAACCAGAAATATGCTGCTGTATCTGTGTATTACGCCGCACTAAATATCCTGAAAGGTAAAGAATCATGGCTAACTTTGCAAACTCTGACACTTGCAATCCAACAGAACCAACGCCTATCCATCGAGAACTTCCATTAATACTCCGGCCAATATGCGGAATAAGGACTAATATTAAAAGAACTACACTAGCCATAAATAAATGCACACTTAACCACGCTATTTTCTCCATAGAAGTTCGCAAAATAATATGTGCAATACCGAGCGCAACCAGTAAAAAAATCATTTGCCGAATTAAAAAATGAAATGGACTCCCAAATTGTTTTTCTGAAACATCAATCGAAGCAGATGCCACCATGACTAAACCACAAATAATAATACTAATAACGCTTATTAATAGAGGCTTGTCAATTGCTGATATTCGTTTTATTGTATCCATTGTTTGACCCATTGTTTGAATTGCTTTCCACGATCTTCATAATTCTGAAACATATCTAAACTGGCGCATGCCGGAGATAACAAAACGGCATCACCGGATTGCGCGATACTCTTCGCTAGCTCAATAACTTCTGCTAAATTTTCAGCGATATAAACGCTGATTAAATGCGAAGAAAACATGATCGCTAATTCTTGTTTATTTTCTCCAAAAACAATCACCGTACGAACTTTGTCACGTAAAGCCTGAAGTAACGGCGAAAAATCTTGACCTTTTCCTTGACCCCCTAAAATAATCACGAGTTTCCCGACAGTAACCGCAGCAATACTGTCTACAGCTGTTAGCGTAGACTCCACATTCGTTGCTTTCGAATCATTCCACCAAGTAATGCTGTTTTTCTCTACGACGAACTCACAGCGATGTTCAAGGCCCGGAAAAGCAGTGATTGACGGCAGCAAACGTTCAGGTTCTATTTCCAGTAATTTTCCTATGGCAATAACTGCTAAGGCATTATGCTGATTATGTCTACCAATCATTCTTAACGTTGGCAGTGTATTCACTTGATCAAGACTGATGATGATGCGTTCTTTTGTATCAACGGCCATACGCCGACATCGTTCATCGTCACCGTTAATCACCGCACGACGGCAGTGTTGATATAGCGTTGCCTTAATAGCGGCATAATTCTCAATAGAACCATGGCGATCTAAATGATCTTGAGAAATGTTCGTCACATAAGCAACGTCACATAAAAACGGCTCTGCAAGCTCTAATTGATAACTCGATAATTCAAGCACAAAATAATCAACATCATCATCTAAATGATCCAACAGAGGAACACTATTATTCCCAATAGCAATCGCACGGTAACCCGCACCAAGCAATGCCGCTTCTAATAAATGAACGACTGTACTTTTACCATTCGACCCTGTAATAGCAATATAAGGTTTGCTAACATGCTGAGTAAAAATATTAACATCATTACTTAATTTATGTTTTACGTATTGATATAACGGCGCATGTGGATTGACGCCCGGGCTAAGGTAAATCCTCGAGTATATCGTTAATTGTTCTGACGTCATTTCATAAAACACAGGGACACTGTTTAACAAAGCGAGGTTTTCACATCGAATATTTTCTTCAAACACATGAAACTCAATATTTTTTCTTAAAAAATATGATGCAATACTACAACCCGTTTTTCCAAAGCCAACGATTAGATTCATCGCAATTTTAACGTCGCTAAACCAACTAATACGAGAACAAACGTCATAATCCAAAAGCGAACAATCACTTTAGGCTCAGGCCACCCTTTTAATTCAAAATGATGATGAATGGGTGCCATTTTAAAGATTCGTTTTTTACGTAATTTATACGACCCCACTTGTAATATGACGGAAACCGCCTCTAGAACAAATACACCCCCCATAATAAACAGCACTAGCTCTTGACGAACAATGACTGCTAATAACCCTAATGCAGCACCTAAGCCTAAGGCACCAACATCCCCCATAAATATTTGCGCTGGATAAGCGTTAAACCATAAAAAACCCAATCCGGCGCCCACCATTGCACCACAAAAAATCGCACATTCACCCGCACCAGGGACATAAGGGATCATGAGATAGTGCGCAAACTGACTATGTCCGGTAACATAGGCAAATACTCCCAATGCAGCCGCTACTAACACTGTCGGTAATATCGCTAAACCATCTAATCCATCCGTCAAATTTACGGCATTACTTGCTCCAATCACAACAAAGTAACTTAACACAATAAACCATGGTCCCAAATCAACGACCGCTTTCTTTAAGAAAGGAATCACGAGTTGAGTTTCTTGAAGCGTATGCGCATGTTGATACAGCCAGATAACAGCAATCAACGTGACCAGTGACTGACCAAAAATTTTTTGACGCGCACTGAGCCCTGCTGTGTTTTGACGATAAATTTTCAGATAATCATCAACCCAACCAATCACACCAAATCCTAACGTCACAAATAATAAAAAAAGAATGTACGGATTATGTAAATCACTCCATAAAATAACGCCGACGACAATAGAAAGCAGAATTAAGATACCCCCCATTGTTGGCGTTCCTGCTTTGTGTAAGTGGGATTGAGGGCCACATGTTCTAACCACTTGCCTCATTTGCAACAATGATAGTTGACGTATAAAAAATGGCCCTATACTGAGGGCACAGAGCAAAGATGTTAACGCTGATAATATCGCTCTAAACGTTAAAAAATGAATAACATTAAAGGCATGAAAACAAGGAATATAGTTTAATAACAAATGATATAACATAATCAACACTCTTAATGAATAATTTTTTTTACGATTTCTCTATCGCTACAATGTTTTTTTTCGGTGCCAATAATTTGATAATCTTCATGTCCTTTTCCTGCGATTAAAACAACATCATTAGGAGAGGCTAATGCAATCGTTGAAAGAATCGCTTCTTCACGATTATAGATAACTCGCACCCTGCTTTTGTTCTGAATTCCAGCGAGAATATCAGCTAAAATACTGGCTGAATTTTCTGTGCGCGGATTATCATCCGTCAGACAAATATGGTCTGCATAACGTTCGGCAATCGCTCCCATTAAAGGACGCTTGCTTTTATCTCTGTCCCCTCCACAGCCAAAAACACAGAATACTTGACCTTGAGTCATCTGGCGTACGGCAACCAACGCTTTCTCTAAGGCATCCGGTTTATGCGCATAGTCAATAATACAACACGGCAAATCCTTTGCATACACGCGCTCTAATCTTCCGGGGATAGCTCGTACGCTGGGAAGAATGTTCGCAAATTGTTCATGGGGATATTCTAATATTTCCAAACAAGTCATCGCCGCGAGAAGATTTTGTTGATTAAATTCACCGATTAACTGAGTGTGACTCAAATCGATCGCACACTCTTTTAATGAAAATTCTGAACAAATAATGGACGAATTTTTATACCGCTCGTAGAGCCTATGCGCCCATGGATCATCACGATTAAAGACAGCATGATACACGCGGTGTTCGGTGAGCAAGCGTTCTTTAGCAAGACCATATGCTTCCATCGTTTTATGATAATCCAAATGATCTTGCGTTAGGTTTGTAAAAATTGCAATATCAAATACCAATCCCTGTACACGCCCTTGCATGAGTGCATGTGAAGAAACTTCCATCACTAAAACATCACAGTTCTGTTTTTTTAAATAGACGAGGTGACGCTGTAACTCAATCGGGTCTGGTGTATTAATACCTGTTTCTATGAATGGCCCTTGTGGTTTTCCGACACCGAAAGTCCCCATAACATACGCATTTCCTCCGAACAAATTCAATGATTGCGCAATAATATTAGCGACTGATGTTTTGCCACTTGTGCCGGTAATCCCTATAATTTTTATATTTTTTGCTGGGTAATCAAAAAATTTCTGTGCAATAACGCCAATTTTTTTTTGTACTTCTTTAAAATAAACAATAATCGGACTATTCGCATTCGCAGGCTGAATAGCGCCATCATGAAAACTATCTGGACATTCTGAAATAATTGCTCGAGCACCTTTTTTAATCGCTTCTGGAATAAAATGTCTTCCATCTACATTCTGACCCGGATAAGCAAAAAAAACAGACCAGCCGATAACATTAGCGCTGGATAAACAAAGCTCACATATCTCGACATCGTGAGAATCAGACAGTGTGATATATTGCGATAATAGCTCAGATAATTTCATGAATAATCAACTCACTCTATCAGGGGGTATATTCAGCATTTGCAGAGCTCCTCCCATAATTTTAGAGAATGCAGGTGCCGCAATTAATCCGCCATAATACGCACTTCCCTGAGGATCCATAACAACAACAGCGACAACTAATCGGGGGTGACTAACGGGCGCAATCCCCACAAATGAACCACGATATCGATGTTTATAATATCCCCCTGGCCCTGCCATACGAGCCGTTCCAGTTTTCCCTGCAACCCGATACCCTTGTACACGTGCCTGCCCTCCCGTTCCTTCATCGCCACCAATCACCGCTTCTAGCATGGTTAACATCTGATCCGCAACATCTTTATCGATAACCTGTTCAGGCTGTTCATTGCTATGATTCCCTCCCTTAAGCAGGGTTACCGGAACCTTAACACCATGATTGGCAATTACGGCATACGCTTGCGCTAATTGCAACGTCGTCACAGAAATACCATATCCAAACGCTAATGTTGCCAAGGCGAAAGGATTCCATGGTGACTGATGGATTAAATAGCCTCCTTGCTCACCTGGAAATCCACTGGATGTCGGTTGGCCAAATCCAACACGTTGTAACATCCCCCAAAATTGATCACCAGGTAATGATAACGTCATTTTCGCGACACCAACATTGCTTGATTTTTGAAGAACACCCGTCACCGTCAATGTTTTATAATTTAATTCATCCCGAACCCAATTTTTACCCACACGCCACCAACCTGGCGCTGTATCAATCAACGTATTCGGGGTATATTGTTGACTATCCAGCGCACTCATAATACTAAATGCTTTCATCGTAGAACCAGGCTCAAATGTATCGGTAACGGAACGATTACGATATCCCTCATGATAAGCGCCTCGGTCATTCGGATTAAAGGAAGGCTGATTAACCATGGCCAATATTTCGCCTGTCTCGATATCCAAAACAACCGCAGATCCAGACTTCGCTTGATAATGCGTCACCGCTTCTTTGAGCGCTTGATACGCAAGAAACTGAATTTTTCGATCGATGCTCAGGGTCAAGGTATGACCTGACTGCTGAGGCTCCATATCGTCTAATACGGAAACAACATTACCACGTAGATCTTGAACAACTAGCTGCTTACCATCATGTCCGGTCAACCAGTGGTTATAAGCGAGCTCCATTCCTTCTTGACCACGACCATCAATATTTGTATATCCAACTAACTGGGCTGTCACCTCTCCATCTGGGTAAAAGCGTTTATATTCTTGCTGTAAATAAAGGCCTGACAATCCGAGCGTAGAAACGGCAGCCGCAATATCTGGAGGTAACTCACGTTTAATATACATAAACGATTTTTTTTTATGTATCTCTATCTGCTGATAAAGATGAGCCTCCGGCATTCGAAGAAGTGTTGCTATCTTATTTACATTCTCATGGGTTAACATAAATTCTTGAGGATTAACCCACAAAGAACTAACGGGGGAACTGATGGCTAAAGAGCGATGGTTACGATCTTCTATCGTTCCACGAAGAGCAGGAATATTTAAAACGCGCTTACTTCGTGATTCGCCTTGTTGACGCAAAAATTTCTTTTGCAAGACTGTCAAATCTACCATCCGCAAAAACAAAGAAAAAAACGGCCGTTAAAAAAAAACTCAGAATAAAAATATAACGCCAACGATAAAAACGAATAGAGTGAGCTTTCACCAAACGACCTTAATTATAGAATAACAATCATCTTCTGTGATGGCAGTTCCATCGCAGCCTTTGACTCGGCAAGCTGCGCAACACGACCATGTGATAATAAGGTGCTCTCTTCCAACAAAAGACGACTACGCTCTATCTCGGCATGGCGCATCTCTTGTTGATAGGTTTGTAACTGTCGATAATGATGCCGTGTGTTACTGGTAACAGTAATCGTGGCTAATGCTGACAAAACCACTAATAACAAGGAACCTTGAATAAACCACTGCCGCGGGGTGTTGGTCAACCGCGCCCAACTTAAAGGCCTAATGGCTAAATGTTGTTCCTGTAATACTTTTGCTGCAAAATTCATGCTATTTTCTCCGCTATTCTTAAAACCGCACTACGCGCTCTACTATTTTTTTCTACTTCGGCATCACTTGCCTTAGTTGCACGACCTAACGCCCTTAATCGCTGACCTACATGTCCGTTCATAACAGGTAGACCTTTGGGCAACGCAACTCCTCTGATATACTTTCGCATAAACTGTTTAACGAGCCTGTCCTCTAATGAATGGAAGCTGATCACTACCAAACGTCCACCCACGTTTAAGACGGTTAAACATTGGTCTAATGCCGTAGAAATGACCTCCAACTCGTTATTAATCACCATTCGTATGGCCTGAAATGTTCTTGTTGCCGGATGTTTTTGCCGACCTTTTCGTAAAAAAGACATAGTGGGAACGACGGATGCAACCAGATCAGCCAACTGTTTGGTTCTTAGGAACGGCGTTTGGCTTCGTTTCGCAATAATTGCGCGTGCAATTCGAGCGGCAAATTTCTCTTCTCCATAAGCTTTAATCGCCATCATCAAGGTCGATTCCTCTACCCCTGCCAACCACTCAGCCGCTGTCATGCCTTTTGTATTATTCATCCGCATATCTAAAGGACCATCATTCATAAAACTAAATCCCCGCTCTGGCTGATCTAGTTGTGGGGATGAAACACCAAAATCAAATAAAATACCGTCAACTTTTCCTAATATCCCTTCTCTTTCTGCGATATCCGTCAAGTCAGAAAATGACCGATGATATATTGAAACTCTTTTATCCGCTCCGTACCTGCGCTCTGCTTCCATAATCGCTTCTGGATCCTGGTCAATAACGATTAAACGATCATCCTTGTCCATACGCTTGAAGATCGCATCGCTATGACCACCACGCCCAAACGTTGCATCGACAAAAATACGGCCATGGGAAATATTCAATCCTGCAAGCGATTCTTGTAAAAGTACAGGTGTGTGTTCCATAGCCCAACAACTCCATTAAAGCGACAACGATTTCAAATCTTCTGGTAAATGGGTGGCGCGATCACCGTCTATCAACGACGCACGATGCAAAGTCCATACATCCTCACCCCAAATTTCCAATTTATTTCCTTGGCCTAGCAATACCAATTTTTTTTCTATCCCTGCATAATCACGCAACTCTGACGGAATCAACAACCGCCCTTGCCCATCACACTCACATTCAGTCGCATGGCCAATTAATAGCCGTTGCACTCGCCGTGTTGCTGGATCAAAACTGGGAAGTTTTGACAATTTATTTTCAATGTCTTCCCATACCAGCATAGGATACAGCAACAAACATCGTTCTTCTGTATCAATCGTGACGACTAGCTGAGGCTTCTCACCGAGCTCAAGCTGTGGACGATAGCGCACAGGCATCGCAAAGCGACCTTTTGGATCGACATTCACAACAGCAATACCCCGCAACATCCACTAACCCCTTATTTTTCCACTAAATCAGTATTTATTCGATATAACACCAACTTTTTGCCACTTTATTCCACTTTTTTCCCTTTTTCTACGGGTTTATACGAGTTTCCATCAGAAATTTAAATAAAAT
>JAJOJD010000052.1 GCA_021208965.1 Gammaproteobacteria bacterium | reverse complement strand
TTCATGAGCATTTAACGCGATCTAGAAAGTATTCTGAAATAGGGATGTGAAGTTGCGTTGAAAAAACATTTTTTTAGAAAAAACCGTGTCAAGAACTTTTTTCATTTTTTTTAATTTTGGTGAGTAGCATCTATGTTGCTTGTCAACTCAATTTTCTAACATTTTCAATTATTTTAATATACTTCTTCCCATGGAGATTGCCTTCTAATAACACTATTAATAATTGAGAGAAATTTGTTAATCACTGCTATCAGCGCGACTTTTGTTGGCTTACCCTGGTCTTTCAATGCAGTGTAGAAACTTTTTAACTTTACATTACATCTAATAGCAGATATTGCAACCATATAAAGTATTCGACGTAAATGAGAACGTCCACCTTGAATAAAAGGTTTTCCCATACCTTGACCGCTGTCACGATTAAATGGTGCCACACCCACGAGTGCCGCAAGTGCCTTATGAGACACCTTGCCTATTTCAGGTAAAAATGCCATTAGGTAATAGGCTGATACAGAACCTATCGCAGGAATTGATGTGAGTAAGTCATAGTTGCCTGACACTTCATCGCTCGCTTTAAGTTCATCTAACTGCTTATCTATTTTTTTCAATTCGTCATTTAGCCAGTCAATATGATCATGCACAGATTGTACAATTCCAACATCAAGCTCCTTATCTAACCTGTTTTTTTCTCGCGTCCTATCCGCTTGCAATTGTTCTCTACGCCTTAGTATTTTAGCTATTTTCTCAGTCTTTTTATTCAAAACCAGCGTATCAGCTTTTGGTTCTAATAGCCGAGCATATTCGCTAAGAACACGAGCATCCAATATATCTGTTTTTGCTAAGAGTCCTTTTGACTTGGCAAAATGGCGTACCTTGTTTGCGTGAGCAAGATGAATTGGAATATCTGATTCATGACAAGCGCGAATAAGTTTCTGTTCATATCCACCAGTTGCTTCACAAATAACAAGCGATAATTTTTTTTGTTTCTTGAGCTTATCAAGTGCCTTAATCAATTGTTCAATAGATGATTTCTCGTTATCATATTTTTTATGATCACCTAACCAATCCACATCCAATCGGGTCTTACTAACATCTATTCCTATGTAATTTTTCATGATAATATCCTACTGTTAGCATTAGCTTTTTTCCATACTTGTGTTTAATTCGAGGCTTCATCCTCTTACATCTATTCGGAACTTAGCTAACTCAAAAAAGAGACGGTTTCTCAAGACTACTCAACGGTGCTTGTCACCTTGTTACAAACCGAGACAACCATCTCAACCACATTAATTGATCATATCATTGTGGCTTCATCTAACATACAAGTTACTATTTTTCATTTTAAAGCCAGGTGAGTGTAATGATTTTGTCAAAATGGTCTCTCTAGCAGAGCATTGTTTTTTGCATCCGACATGGTATGATTCGTGGCGAACGATTATACCCACCTGGCTTAAAAGCAGGAATATTGTGCAAAATTTTGGTTATTCAACAACGCCTGAAAATAATGTATATTAATCAAAGGGACTGGTTGAATAACTAAGCTTGACGGAGCGATTGGAGTCTCGTATGTTAAATCAAGAAACACAAGAAAAACTAAAGCTATCTATTAGAGAATTATCATTAAAAAACATTTCAAACCGTTTGTCTTCGCTTTCTTTTTTATCTGATTTATCTTGGAATAATGAAATTTCTAGAGTTTCCATCCGTGAGGAAGGAGGAATTGTACTTCTTGTTGAATTACTTCATGAGTCGGATGTTGATATAATAAAATATGCAGTTGAAATACTCTGGAATCTTGCAAAAAACATAGAAAATAAAGTTGAAATTTTTCATGCAGGCGTAGTTGATTTATTAATTATCTTGCTTAAGCATGAAGATTTTCAAATAAGGCAGTATTCATCAGCTGCAATTGGAGTTTTAGCAGAAAATAACGCTGAACATGCTTTAAAAATCGGACAAACGGACGCACTAGTTGGCTTGGTTAATCTTCTTCGCGATCAACATGGTAAAGTAAGAGAGAAAGCAATATTTGCGCTGTTGTCTTTATCCATAAATGATGCAAATAAAACAAATATAGGAAAACTTGGCGCCCTTGAAACACTTATTTCTCTTTTGAACGATGAATATAGACCGGTTAAAGAGAGTTCCATCGTTTTATTGACGGCTCTTATTACAAATAATTCTACCAACCAATCCGCTCTTATAACAGAAAAAACCATCAGCCATATTATTTCTTTTTTCAGCGACAGTAATGTTAAATTGGTTGGGTTTGGGCTTAATTTTATAAAGACCCTCTCGGTTTTTTCTTCAGCTCAAGATTTAATGATAAAAGCAGGAATTATTAATAAGTTGTTGTTGTTTTTTGAAAACAAC
>JAJOJD010000007.1 GCA_021208965.1 Gammaproteobacteria bacterium | reverse complement strand
TGGTGAATGCTTCATCGAAGAGCCGTGTGTGGGAAAACTACAAGCACGGTTCTGTAGGGGTGGTCATGGTAGCGAAACTTTTAATAATTTATTTATGAAGGAGAATTTACTATGACCTCTACCAGACGTGATGATAAAAAACCGGAATCAAAACAAGATGAGCTAAAAGATGCGTTTGGCAAAACATCCCACGTCGGAGGCAAACCTTCTTTTTGGCAAAAGAAATCTTCTTGGATCATTCTCGGGGTAGGTGCGTTATTTTTAGTTCTCATGATGGGCGGGCATCATAAAAAGGAAGTTAAAAAACAAGAGACCGCTAAATTGCAAGATACTGACAAACTTCGAGCGGCGATTGCCGCGCGGATTGAACGCGAAAAAGGAAAATTACTCCCGAATAAACCGGCGCCAGAGGGGTTAGAGAGACGTTCGCCCCAAAACGAGGGCGGTTATACTAAAGAAATGATTGCAAGGATGAATGCCCCGACATCCATCTATGAAAGTGGTGGCGCCGCTACAGTCAATAGTACAAACACATCACAAGCTTCTTCATCAAGCGATCAGGTAAAAGAAGCCACGTTTATTGGTAAGGGTGCGAATCAAGAGTTTGGTAATACAGCGTATCAAACGACCAGTGTCGACGCCAAACAAGTACCACATCCAGAAAGCACGATTATGTCGGGCGAAATGATTCATGCCACACTCAATGTGGCGATGAATTCTGATTTGCCAGGTATGGTGACAGCGACCGTGACATCGCCTGCGTATTCGTATACGGGCGATAACGAACTGATTCCTCGCGGTAGTCGTTTGATTGGGCAATATTCATCCGCGGTTCTTCAAGGTCAAGATCGCATTTTCATTATGTGGAATCGTGTGGTATTGCCGAATGGTATATCGGTGGATATCAATAGTCCTGATACGGATAGCATTGGAAAATCTGGCGAGCCAGCGGACTATATCAACCGTCATTTCTGGTCACGTTTTGGCGAATCGATACTGTTGTCGATTTTAAGCGCTGGTGTATCGAATGTTGATGTCCAAAGTAGTGATCAGTATAACTCAGCGCAAGCGTATCGCATGGGGATTGCTGAATCCTTACAGGCTTCTGCAACGGGGACATTGCAGCAAACAATCTCCTTGAAGCCAACGCTCGTGCGTTATCAAGGCGCAACAATCAACGTGTTTATTGCGCATGACTTGAGTTTCTATAACGTACTGAATCAAGGGGAATAAACCTCATGAAAACAATGGGTTTTGCACCTGGAGCGATGGGGCTTTTAGCCCCCATCGCACACGTATTAGACGATAGTCAGGTGTCAGAAATATTAATTAATCGCCCGCAAGAAGTGTTTGTTGAAAAAGAAGGGCAGCTTGTTCCCATATCTGTACCTATATTTACCGAATCTCACTTAAACCAGTTATTTCAACTCATGGCAAGCGAAAGTGAGCAAATTCTCAATGAAGCGCATCCGTTACTATCCGCAAGTTTAAGCGATGGATCACGGTTGCAATGTGTGCTACCACCAACGGCAAAATATCCAACTCTTTCAATAAGACGCAAAGTTGCACGCAATCTTTCGATGCAACAGTATGAAGACAATCATTTTTTTAAAAATGCCAAAGCGTTTTTAGCACAAGGGGGTTTACAGGATCTGCCCATTGAAGAGCAACAACTCACACATTTATATCAACAACAAGATTGGTCAGCATTTATAAAAAAAGCCATTGAATGCAAGAAGAATATTGTCGTTTCTGGCGGAACATCGAGCGGTAAAACGACGTTTTTAAATGCGTGTTTGCAATTAATCCCACATGATCAGCGTATCATCATTTTAGAAGATACCCGCGAAATTGACATCCCTCATCAAAATCAAGTGCAGCTTTTAGCATCAAAGGGTGGTCAGAGCAAAGCGAAAGTCGATATGCAAGATTTAGTGCAATGCTGCCTACGATTAAGACCTGATCGCATTATTTGCGGTGAGATCAGAGGCAAAGAGATTTTAGATTTCTTAGCCGCCAGTTCCACAGGGCACGAAGGATCCATGACGAGCATTCATGCGAATAATCCAGGCATTGCCTTTATGCGCATGACACAAATGTACAAGCTGAATAATGTGCCATCTATGACTGACGAAGACATCTTACGAGAATTAAAAGAAGTGATTGATGTGATTATTCAGATCGGAAAAACCCCAGAAGGGCGGCGTGTGCAAAGTGTGTATTACAAATATGCACATTTGATTCAAAGAGTGTGATTCATGAAGAAAAAACTCAAACCACTTAAAAAACTTATCCATATTATGGTGACGACCTATTGGAGTCTATTTTTAGGATTGGCCGTCATTGTTTTTTTTCTAAAAGGTTGGAGCGTTTTTACAGGTCTTGCACTCGGATTACAGGGGACACGCGGTTTATTCGATATTTTCACCATGATCGCAGCAGGCGCTTATTTGGCGAGTTTTATTGTTGCCCTTTATCTTATTGCGCCAATAGCCGCATTGTTCTTATATAGTTTAGGCGGCGAATACCGTGTTGCCAGTCAATATCTCTTTTGGAATTGGGCGGGTACGCTCATAGCGGCAAGCTTTGCGCTGTTTTGTTTTGAGGCGTGGGAATCGATCAATATCAGTTTTTATCCCTGGAATGCGATGGATCTTTTTTATGAGCTGCAACCGCCATCCAAATTATACACGCATTGGATGATTTGTTTTATCGGCGCTGAACTAGCTATTTTATTATTTAATTTTGTAGGAAAAATTGGTCTGGCTAAAAAAATGCGTGAAGCCTTAGGTAATGCGCATTTTGCGAGCAGCATGGACATTAAAAAAGCAAAACTCTTTGGTAATGAAGGGATTGTGGCAGGTCTTGCCCATGGCAAAATTTTACGCGTGCCAGGGTTTGAGAGCATCTTATTAACTGCTGCAACCGGTAGCGGTAAGACCGCGAGTATTGCGATTCCTAATTTGATTGAGCACGAAGGCAGTGCGATTATTAACGATCTCAAAGGTGAACTTTATCATTTAACTGCACGTTACCGTAAAGTGCACGACAATAATGAGTGCTATTTCTTTAATCCCATGGATGACAACACACAGGATTTTTATAATCCGTTTTTTTATGTGAGTGATCATCCAGAAAAACGTGTCGATGACGTCATGATCATCGCAGAGGCACTTATCCCTGAAACAAAACGGGGTGAGAGGTTTTGGTATCAATCCTCACGTGAGCTGTTTATTTTATTATCATTGTTCTTATTAGAGACGCAAGGATCAGCAACCCTTGCTGAAATACATGACTTATCTAAAAAGCAAGATTTACAAGATTTTTTAACGGAAGGCATTGCCGTATGTATTCAGAAATATTATACAAAAATGGAAGAAGTTCATAAAAATATAGAAGGCATCGAGATCACCTATTCAATGAAAATGATGAAGCAAAACGCTGCTTCATTTTCAGCCGCACATGATAAAACACGACAAAATGTGTTAATGGATTTTCATTCGCGAATGACCGCTTTGATGTCGCATTCAATACGAAGCGCCACGAGTAAAAATACCTTTGACTTGCGTGATCTGCGTCGTAAAAAGATGTCGATTTATATTCATATTCCAGCCAGTAGCAAGAAGTTATTGTCGCCTATTTTAACGATTTTTTGGGCACAAGTGACGCATCTTTTAACCAAAAAAGAACCGGATACTCATGAAGAACCCCACTCGGTCCTTTGTTTGCTGGATGAGTTTGGCATGATCGATAAGATTGATCGTATTCGTGAATCGCTCTCTTTCTTACGCAGTTATCGCCTTCGATTTCTCATCATGGTGCAGTATCTGAATCAAATTATATCGACCTATGGTCGCGAAGATGCCGATAGTTTTTTTAATAATTGCAAAACGAAAATTTACTTTACCGCAACGGATTTTGAAGATGCCAAACGTATTTCGCAAAGCTTAGGCCAAAAGACCGCCAAAATCCAAAGCCAGTCGATTAATACAGGGAGCTTTAATAGTGTCGGGCATGTGACGACAAATCACAATTATCAAAGTGTACCGCTCTTGCGGCCTGAAGAGTTAATGAAAATGAGCGAAAAGCAATCGATTATTGCCGTCGCTGGTCATGCGCCTATCAAAGCAAAAAAACTATACTGGTTTAAACATTATAAATACAAAAACAAACTAGGAAGATAAACATGCAGCCGTATTATCAAAACGAATGTCAATTAGTCGGTGAAGTCCACGAGAATATTGTATTACGATGGAACAAGAATCATCCCATGGTGGAATTTTATCTCAAAATGCCGAGGGTAGAATCATTCAAGTCGAAAGAAACGCAGACACTGCGCTGTATTTGCAAGACAGCTCATGCGCTTTATATTGCTGAAAAGTTTAGTGCGGGTGATCGTATTATGGTCAAGGGTGGATTAAATTCAGTGAATCGTTGTTTTGAAGATGGATTTATGAGTGAAGTGACTATTGTCGTCAAGCGCTGTTATCCGTTAAACCAAATGGAGCATTTTCATCATAATTGACGAGTTCAAAAGTAAAACTTTTGTTCTGCGGCTTGGATCAAAATTATTAAGTGACAATTAGCTTTGCCGACGACAACTAACATTGCCGACGATTAGGTAATATATTGGGCATAATTCCATCAAGCAATGAGAAAATTATGGCCGGTAAACATATTAGAAAACAACAGGTGACGCTGTATATGAAAATTAGAAAAGAAACGACAACATGTGGATTAATCATTTTTAAACTCGATGTTAATTTAACGTAATCGTTTTTTTCTCTTGCGCCTCTGTCACCGCTGTTTTTAATACATTCGCCAAATTATCGGCATGTTCCAAATCAATAACCACGCGCTCAATTAATACCCCAGGTTGGTTAGGCTCATTAAACAACAACGATAAAACAATATTAGTATTGTTCAGCAATCCCACTTGAATTGAGGTACAATACTTGGGGATGATCTTCTCTGGGCTGGGTGATTGAATGGTTGATGATTTTTGGTCATTTTCCCGTACTTGCATATTTTTCTTCACTCTTACGTTCTATCAGACGATCATAACCGTTCTTACTTTTTTCGTCAAACGAACATCGACCTCAGTGCTTTGTGTTTATCGCAACCTATCTTGTAAAATCGTTACCACTTTTTGTGACAACTTTTCACAATCGGTGATGCAGTTCTATTTTTTGTATCGCACTTAAATAGGTGTTTTGCTTCCAGTAATCGCACTGTTGCTTCAGTTGTAATAATTCATCTACCTGACCTTCGTGGTCACGCAAGCAGTCTTCATGGTTCCATAAATCCTGTGGAGGATCATTGACATATCCGGTCAAATGCTCATACGTTTTTTCAGACGCATGAATTGCCACATTCACTTTGTCGTGAATGACGGGCATCATATCAATCGTTTGCCATTGACGGTGTTGTTCTGTCATATTATCGATGTATTCTAGGTAATGCTATCATTTATGGCCACGACTATTCAGCTTTGCCGTGATGGTCGTCACTTTCTCTTGATAACGCGGTTCTGTATCATCAGTCTTGGCGGCTTGTTCATACCAAAACAACGCTGTATTCAAATCAACGGTGTTATCTTTTGTATCACCTTTTTCATACATACGCCCCAAATTAAACATTGCAGGCGGATGACCTGCTTGTGCACCTTGTGTAAAGTACGTTGTTGCTTTATCTGGATCTTTCGATTGCCCCCCCTTACCCAACGCAAAGGTCCCTAAGCTGTTAAAGCTTTTGTAGTAGGATTTTTCTGCTGAACGACTATAACTAGCCAACGCCGTGTCTAAATCCCCGGCTTGCTCAGCTTTTTTCCCCTGCTCGTAGTAGGCTTCCCCGCTAGGTGACACCGGTCTTGGCGGATGCAGTGGTTGAGAGAGGGTTGAGAGGATTTCATCCCAATCCGGCCGGTGACGAGGATCTGCAGCCCAACAAGCGTTGACGAGATCCGCATACGCTTGAGGGCAATCCTTCGGCATCTCTTCACGCAAATTACGCGCTTCAATCGCTCTTAATAACGCATCATTTTCCTCGCCATCAAACGGCATCTTTCCGGTGTATAAGCTCCACAATAACCACCCAAAACTGTACACATCACTGGCGGGCGTTACCTGATGACGATGATACCACGTTTCTGGGGCCTGCCAGATACTGCAATCATGAGCAACGCCAAGACTAGCCAGAGAAGCCAGATCTGTTTTAACCCAGCTTAAATCGAGCCATCTCGCTTGCCCGTGTCGCGTCACACCGATCATTTGTGGGTGTATGTCACTGTGAATGATATTTCGTTGATGCAAGTAGGCTAAGCCTTCTGCCAACTCATGGGCCATACGATACCGAGTATCTAAATCTAACTCGCCTAACCGTGACAATAGCGTTGCCTCTACACGACCGGTCACAATACACAGGCGACCCGGTTCAAAGCATGCCCCATAAAAAGGCACCAAGGCCTCATGATGTAGGCGACTCATGATTTTAGCTTCACGAATAAACTGCTCTCTATCACTTTGCGCCACTATACCCTCAACAAACTTCACCCACACCGATTGGCCCTGCCAACTGGCGCGATAAATATCGCCTGTACGACTACTGAGTACTTTGTCTTCAAATGTGATGTCATACAGCTTGAGTTGAAATGGCTCGGGCAAATCAGGGCTATCAGGCGAAGGATCCTGAGCGCGCCAGTTCTTTTCTAATTGCACACGAAACGAGGCTAACTGTTTATGCATCAGCGCTTCTAATTCACGTTTTTCGTGGATATGCGCTGCTTGGCGTTCTTTTAACTGCGCTTCTTGCTCACGCATAAATGCTTCGCGATCAGCGAGTTCAGCCTGTCGATCTTTGTGTTGATCGAGTAAGTTTTGTGCGGACAATCCGAGTTGTAACAAGGGCAACAATTCGAATAAATCTTGACGATACTGGTCAATTTTTTTTTGGTGGCGACCTGCAAGCGCAAAGCGTTTCCAATACGGCATCTTTTGCATTTTATCGAGAAACTCAGCGATTTCTTTCATATTAGCTTGCAGTTTTCTCAAACTCATCACAAAGTTTTCTTGTTCAGGCAAGGTATCCAACCCCTGCAAGGAACTTGTGATTTGTTGAATGACTTCCACTAAATTTAACCAGCGCTGCTTATTGCTTTCCACGAGTTGCGCTTGCGCATAAACCGCTCGGGAAATCGTCACCACATCTTGGACTATTTCTAATGGGGTCATCGCACTTCCTCACCTCATTTGTTGTTATAGGCTTTTTCAGTCATACAGGCTTATCGTCGGCTAAAATCCATGTAGCCAGAATCCGGTTGGGTTTTAGTCGTTTCCTTGGCTTGCGCAAACATGCGAGGTGAACTTTCCACAAAGCTGCCATTGAGTTGACTCATGTGTGTCACCACTTCTGCTGCTGTCGGTCTTCTACTGCTCTCTGCCCAGCACCGTTGCATCAGTTCACCAAAACCCGGTGCTTGCTGTTGGCATTCTTCGGGGATTTCTTCGCCAGTCGCTTCTTTAATAAAATCTTTGACTTGATCATTGTCTCTTGCTTCGGCGAAAGGAACATGGCGACTGGCTAGTTCAAAATACACCATCCCCAAGGCCCAGATGTCCGAGGCTGTGCTGGGACTAGACGTTTTACGGGCAAATAATTCTGGCGCCATCCAACGTAAGGTACCGACCATGCTGCCTGCGCCTTCTTGCTGACTCGTCGTAGTCGTATGCAGTTTTAACACCGCCAAGCCAAAGTCACACCACTTCGCATGGAAGTCTTGGTCTAAGACAATGTTTAAGCTTTTAATATCCCCGTGGACAATTTGCTTCTGATGCAAATACCCAAGCCCACGGGCTAACTCTTCAGCCATGCGCAAGCGTAAGCCCCAGCTAATGGTTTGTTCACTATGCAAGAAATTGTACAGCGAGCCATTGGTCCCATACTCCATCACCAGCATCGCAGGACTATTGGGTTCTTGGACTAAACCTAATAACCGAACTAAAAAGCGGCTTTGTAATTTCTGCATCATCTCGATTTCATGACGCATCTCACGGGCTTCTTTTTCAGGCAGGCGTGTGCCGTAATAGGTCTTGACTGCAACCGGTTCAAACGCATACGTGCCTTCATACACAATACCAAAGCCTCCTCTGCCAATCTCACGACCCAGCGTTACCTCATGACCGGCAATAAACAAGCTCTCTAGCCCTTTACCTATTTCAAACGTATCACTCGCCTGTGTCTCAGCACTCGTCATGTTTACGCTGGAACTTAAAGAGGCTTCTGGCGATTTTTTCGGTTCGTTCGCTGCTCGCTCTGCTACTTGACGCGCTAACGCTTCTTCTCGTGATGCTTTTTCTTCAGAGGACCCTTGCTTCTCTTCCACAGCAGGGTTCGTCGACGTCGATGTCACTTTTTCTGCGCGCGCCGCTTTCTCGACATCTTTTGACAACTTGACCTCTGCGGCGCGTGCAGGCGAAGGTCTTAAGCCCACGTCCCAGAGCTTGATCGTATTATCCCTACTCCCGCTCGCGAGCCGCCCATCCGGCAGGAAGGTGAGGGCATATACAGAATTCGTATGCCCCGACAGGGTCGCCACAGCCTCGGGGTTGATCATCCCCCATTGCCTTTGGTTTGATTCGTCTGCCATGGTCTTTGATGTTCTATCTAACATGCGATCTATCCTCTTCGTTTTATCTTGGGGCCGATTCTAGTGATCAAAGCTTAACGCAAGATGAAAGGCCTGATTGGGGCGTCGAGAGTTTTTTTGCAGGCGCGGGTGGCAAGAGGCTATCCCACAACCACCCTCATCTATCCGATAACAAAGCCTGTAATGCTTCCACCGATAACCCCGTGTGTTGTGAGACAACCCATATGTCGGATATTATTTTGGAGCTACACTAGGAAGGTTATCCTACTGATAGAGGCAGAATTAGCACGACCCAGTCCTTACATAATCGCTTTGGTCAGTATATTGTTAACATGGATATACCGCCTATCGATATTCATCGAGCCATGCGGTTACCCATCTAAATCAATCCTAGTGCTAGTGTTGCAAATTTACGTTTATCCCGCCTGCCCCCGTTTACCTAGCGTTCTTCCCTCCACGGTCGTTACTCGCTTTGTCGGTACTACAACGCATCTGACTTCCTAATAAACTTTTTAGAGTTCTTAGCTTTGACACCTTGTTCTCCGATACTCCTTCCCTAAGAGATTTATTAGGATCTCCCACGTTCACCCCTCTGCTTTCCTTACATGCCGTGTTCTTTGATCCCGAGGAAGTTACCTAATCCTGCCCATTTCGTTTTAGGTAATTTTGCTTTCTGGTAATCTCAAACCATCAGCCTTCGCTAATAATACGTTCTTTCGGAGCTCAATCACTTCAGTTTTCACTTACGGCCTGCAATTTCTCCTGCCTACGCTTAATGCGTAGCATTACTACCACACACCCAAGGCTGGATACGAAATATGTCGGGTCAACATTTTCTCGGCAGCTCTTTCAACTGCTAGCAGAGAGGCGCTTTCGTGGCGCACGAGATTTGAGCCTTTTTTACCAGGATTCCGGGTGCGACAAGAAAAGCCGCACTCATCTGGCAGGTGACAGTCCTGCTGTGGAAGGTGAAGCCAGCGCCACCACATAGCGAGTCTTGCGTTGGTAAAGGTAACGATACTGACGAAGCGTAGACAGCGAAACACTCGAGCCGAAATCGAAAGGCGAACGTTATTAGCCCCGAAATAGTGTGTAGTGACATGAGCTGATACATTCCGGGATGTAGCAGGCAACAAGATTGGATAAGGTAAACCGGGTTACAAATCTAATCTAAATGTCGGGGTCGTAGACGTCGGCGAGCTTGTAAAGATGAGTGATGGAACTTGTGAGATCCATCATTTATGTAGAATATAGTTAAATTAGCGTGATATTCCACGATCACGCTCTTTTGCTCGGTCATGATATTGTTGCATCTGTTTACTTAAATTGGGGGCCTTATTCAGTAATTCGGCATAACAATGTTTATCGGAGACAAGCTTGCTAATGCTTTCATTTAAAAATCTTAACTTATGATCTCTTAACATCGTATCGTTGGTTGTTTTTAATATATGGCGATCTTGAACGAATTTTTTAATACGCTCATTATTAGATTGACTTAAGGCTTGCCATTCATTATCCAGTTTAGGTGATAACCAATCTACTGTTAGCCCATACATTTTGCTTCCCTGAGCATTGATTATTTTCGACACATTTGGCGCAATCTTTTCTAGCTCTTTCAGTAAAGTTGGTGTTGTAACAATTTTTTCTAAATGCTTATCATAAGTTTTTTGAAAAGAAGCCATCAGTGATTGAGGAAGCTTGTCATTAGATAGGCGTTGATGACTTTCTGCAAGTCCTTTGAAAGCAGGGTGATACTGTTGATCAAGACGTTTCCATTCATCTATAAGTTCATTAAAGCCTGAGTCAATCGTTTTTTCATCCAGTTTTATATCAAGCGATTGCACGTGTATTTTTTCAAAATGACTGACTTGACGTTTAACTTCACTGAGTCCTTTTTCAAGCAAGACGTCATTGAAATCAATTTTATCGGCAACACCTTTACCAGGTAAATGCGGTTTTGCGAAATAACATTCGATTTTGTTTTGCGCATGAAGCTTTTGTGCGACGTCACGAATTTTTTCAATGGATTTGCCATAAGCACCATCATTATCTGCCGCGAAGTACAATTGCTTGGTGTGATGTTTCTCAGTCAACCAGTCCAATTCACCGGCATTGGTGATATTACCGAGAGTAATGTAAATATTTGCATCGGGTAGCGCATTAATGAGTGATGCGGCTGTTTCTGGGCCTTCAGCGATGACGACTTGTTGCGCACCTTCATTTTTACCTTCGTGAATCAATACGGCTGAACCTTTCACAACACCACGAGAACGTTTAACCACCTCAAGACCATTTTCTTTGGCCGCTTTGCGTCCATCTTGACCGAGCAAAATAGTTTGTACAGCCGTAATTTCATTTTCTGCATTGCGTGCGCACACAACAACCCCAGGATAATACTGTTTTGACTTGGGGTCTTTAATGCGCGGATGATATTTAAAGGCCGACAAGTCACCTTGTAAACCACGAACGTCACGCAAATAAATTTCTGCGAGTGTTCCATCAATCGGTTTCGCACTATTCCAATAGTAACGCGCGGCGGCGATTTTTTCTTGGCGTTTTATTAATTCCTGATCAACGAGTTTTTGTTTTACGGTTTCACGCGCACGTTGTTGCGCTAACATGTGTTCGCGCGCTTTATCACTCACGATAATATTTTGTGGTGAAATTCCTGCAAGACGTGCCCCTTCTCTCAATGCGTCTTTAAAGGATAGTCCCCAACCGTGCGTTGAATTCATCAGCAATTGTAAAGGATAACCACCTTCGTCCGTTTCAAACGAATACCAACGGCCCGCATGACTTCCTTGAATTTGTACACTTAAACTGCCTTTGTTGCCGTAACGTATTTCACTACCCGAACGCTTTCCTTGATCACCTAATACTAAACCATAAAATTCTTCACCCAACTCGCTAAGTGCACGATTCACAGCATCAATATCGAAAGTTTTACGATCAGTCATTGACGAAGAAGGCGTATGTAACGTCACATCAACGATATCCCGTTTCGCAATTTTTTTCTCTTCTGGCTTTAAATATTTTTGTCGTAATTGATGAATGTGCGCATGATGTTGTTTTGCCTGCTTGCGAATATCAGCAAGCGGAATACTGGTTTTTTCCACAAAACGTGCCGCTGACTCCTGATTGACAACCAATTCGTAAGCAAGCTGATTCCGGCGTTCATTAAATTCGCGTGCAATTTTTAAGGCTGAATCCAGATTTTCTCGTCCTTTAGTTTTCAGATCAAAATACGTCGTCCACGCACGCGCTGCATCCACACGGGCCCGTTGATAACGCGCGACCAATTCATACGCACGTCGTTCATCCCTTGATAAACCTTTCAAGAACAGGGTGTGTTCATGCTCGCGCGATAGCTTTCCAATTTCTTTCCAATCGCCATTTTGTTCAAACACGTAGCGATAGTTAGCGCGATCTGAGAGGACTTGATGCGCGGCTTCTCGGCGATCGGCCGCAGAAACAAATCTCTCCAAAGATTTGACCACGTCACGCCGTGAATGCGCTTCACCTTGCTTAACCAGCTTGTCTGTATCGATATCATAAAAATGTAACGCACCACGGTAGCTTTCAGGATTTGATGCAATCTGCATCGCCAAGCGATCTCTTAACTCAGTAAATCCTTGTATGTTGTGGTCTAATTAAACTAGACACAAAAGTTAAGAGAATAATGTAAACTTTATTCACTTAAATGAGGTGTCAACATGAGTAAGAAAAAAACTAAATTTACAAAGGAATTTAAATCGCAAGCTGTT
>JAJOJD010000048.1 GCA_021208965.1 Gammaproteobacteria bacterium | reverse complement strand
TAACGCCTAAAATGAAGAGATTGGTTATTTAGATCAATATTATTTTTATTGAATGATCATGAGACTGTTTTTGAGAGCATAAAAAAAGTGACGCCGAATTGGCCAGAGTTAAAAATTCGACATCATTTAACGGATTTTTGTTTTTTAATAATGAAGAAATATATGCAAAAGCAGCCGTGTTATCTGGTGGCGAGCGCGCACGTTTATGCCTTGCACAAATTTCTGCACGATCACCTGCTTTATTAGTCTTAGATGAAATTACTAATAATATTGATTTAGAAACACGAGAACATATAATTCAAGTATTAAAAGCATATCCAGGTGCTTTATTGGTTATATCACATGATGAAGCTTTTCTTAGAGAGATAGAAGTGACGGATTACTATGTCTGTCAAGACAAACGTATTCATTGTTATGAAAATTTAGATAATGAAAAACTATAATTGTCTTTCATAATGAGGTCTCAAAATGGTTTATTCACCACAAAAATCACTTAAAAAGTATTTTTTTACATTGCTCAAGCCTTATAAGCGATATATCGTTGCCTTTATGCTCATTGCTACTTATTGGGCTTTAGACAATTCATTAAAGCCTTTCGTGCTTAAGATGATTATTGATAAAACCGTCGCACTGAATAGTGATAAGTCTGCTATTTTTGCTACCGTGTTGCCGTATATTCTTTTGTATATTACCATGTGGATATTAGTCGCATGCGATATGCGGTTTTTGGATTGGATTAAATTAAAATTTTTTACGCGTTTGCGATACGATATTATTACGCGAATGTTTTCTTATTTGAATCAACATTCGCATCGCTATTTTCAAAATAATTTTTCGGGCAGTCTTTCGACTAAAATAGTCGATATGCAGTCAGCGGTAATTAACATTTTGACAACATTAGATGATGCGTTTGCGCAATGTTTAGGATTGTCAGTCGCCGTGATCGTGATGTTATGTGTTCATCCTATTTTCGCACTTATTTTAGCTGTATGGCTTGCGTCATTTCTTTTGATTACGTTTTTATTCTTTAAACCTATTCAAAACTTTTCGCATGTATTTGCAGTCAGTAAAACGTCACTCGTTGGAAAAATGGTTGATGTGATTAGCAATGTCATTAATGTTCGATTATTTGCTAGAAATACTTATGAAAACGAAGGGATTCAAAAATCGACATTCGATACTATTACGAAAGATCGCGCCATGCAATGGGCGGTTTTAAAGATGCGGCTTTTTTGGGATGTCAGTATTATTGTTTTAATTGGTATTAATATTGTTGTTCTCGTTAGTATGTATGCTAAAAATCAAGTCACTATTGGCGACTTCAGTTTTATTATTTCCTTATCGATCAGTATTTTTTATAATCTTTGGTATCTTGCTAGTCAATTCGTTGTTTTCGCAGAAGAGTTGGGTCGATGTCGACAAGCGCTTACAATTATTGCAGAGCAGCATGAAATAGTCGATCAATATCATGCAAAAGAGTTGCAATTTACACAAAGTAGAATAAAATTTAGCGATGTTATGTTTCATTATGAAAACAGCCCACCTATTTTTAACCCCATAAATGTTGATATTCAACCAGGTGAAAAAGTCGGGTTAGTGGGATTATCCGGCAGCGGAAAAAGCACTTTTGTTAATCTTATTTTACGTTTATTTGATGTACAAGCAGGCACAATCTGTATTGATGATCAAGATATTAAAACCGTCACACAAGATTCGTTGCATGAAAATATCGCGATGATTCCGCAAGATATTACATTGTTTCATCGCTCGCTTATGGAAAATATTCGCTATGGAAATATTAACGCTAGTGATGATGAAGTGATCGAGGCGTCTAAAAAGGCCCATTGTCATGAGTTTATCAGCCAGTTGAAAGAAGGGTACGAGTCTTTAGTGGGCGAACGTGGGATTAAATTATCCGGTGGACAACGACAACGTATTGCGATTGCACGTGCTATGCTAAAAAGCGCCCCGATTTTGATTTTGGATGAAGCGACGTCTGCGTTAGATTCGATGACGGAGAAATTCATTCAAGCAGGGCTGCATACTTTAATGAAAGGGCGCACAACCATTGTGATCGCGCATCGATTGTCAACGTTATCAGAAATGGATAGAATTCTTGTATTTGATCAAGGTAAGATTATTGAACAAGGATCTCATGAAACATTAATTCATCTTAACGGACATTACGCTAAAATGTGGCATATGCAGGCGGGTGGGTTTTTGCCGGAGAAAATGTAGTATACTTTTATTTATCTGAGTGCGATGTATTAAAGCATCTGAAGCGATATTGCCCAAATAAATTATTTTGAGCTTATTTGTAATTTGGTCGAAAAATATGCGATGAAAAAGCTTTATCTAAAATTATTTGTCTAGCGACATGAATATTTAAAAAAAACATCTAGCCTCGTTGTGGTTTATGGGAGAAGAAGAGTTGGCAAGAGCCGCTTAATAGCTGAATTTTCTAAGAAGCATACATTTATTTCTTTTTCTGGGATATTTCCGGAAAAAGAGACGACAAATCAAGATCAACTAAACGAATTTAGCCGAAGGTTTAAAGACCAATACGATCAAGAAATTGGACCTCTAACAGATTGGGGCGATGCATTTCATCCATTAGCGTTAAAAACGCAGAAAGGGAGCGTGATTATTCTATTAGATGAAATTATTAACGAGGGTCCTTGCGATATGTTAAAATAAATAACTGACGTTATCAGATCAACGACCATTTAACGCGCCTCGGTTCTTATCATTTCGTCATTGCACTTTCAGATAAGTTTTCTAATGCTTGGCGCGCCATTTGTTCCGTTAAGGGTTTCGCGATAAAACCAGACATACCTGCTTTTTTGCATGCTTCACGAATACTCGCATAATTATGAGCGGTTACTGCAATAATGGGGGGAGCAGATATTTGTTGTTGTTCGTAATACTCAAGAATCGTTTCTGTCACGGTGAGGGCATCGATATCGGGCAAGCCAAGATCAAGAAAAATAACATCATAGAGGGGATCTTGTTCGGCTTTTTGGATGGCGCTGTGACCGTCACCGACGACGTCGACCTCGCAACCTAGGTTTTCTAATACCGATGCTTCGGTAAGTTGTGCAACTATTGTATCCTCAATGAGTAAAGCACGGATGGGTTTTATTGACATGGCGAACTCCTTATCGACCTCGTAAAAAAAATTTATCTACCTCTTCTAAGGTTAACTGAATCCAAGTCGGACGTCCATGGTTACATTGCCCTCCGCGAGGAATTTGTTCAATTTTTCTCAAAATAGCGTTCATTTCGACTAAATTTAGTCTTGATGGGCTTTTATTGCGGCTTTACAGGCCATATTGCCAAGAATTTTTTGTATGGTTTCTTCAACACGTTTACTTTCACCTAGGGTACTGAGGTCAGCCATAAGGTCTTGAACCAGTTGACCGACGTCGGTTTTTTTTAAGAGAGTTGGGATTTTTTTGATCGCTAATGTCTCGGGGCCAATCCATTCAAGTGATAATCCTAGGGACATTAGAAAGGCCTCATGTTCTTCTATGCATAACATTTCCGTTTTTCGCACAGAAATGACAACAGGCAGCAATAATGCTTCTGTCGGGACTTGGCCAATTTCTAAATTTTCTTTCATTTCTTCATAAAGAATGCGTTCATGTGCCGCATGCATATCGACGATAATCAGTCCATGAGTATTTTCAGCTAGGATATAAATGCCTTTTAGCTGCGCTATTGCATAGCCTAGAGGCGGGATACCCGAAGAGTATTGTGTTGTCGTCAGGGGTTCGACTGCTTCTCGAGCGGGTGTTTGATAGAACGATTGATAAGGTTCTATGGGTTGCTTGGCGATGGGCGTATGAAAGCCAGGGTTAAAATTTTCGGTGATGGGCAGATACCGAGAGTGGTCGTCAAAATTATCCGAGGCGGCAAGTCTAGGAGATTGTTCTGAAGACACGATGCTTGTCGTCGGACGTATCTTTGCGATAGTTTGGTGTAAACTTTTGAAAATAAAATCATGTACCATTCGACTTTCACGAAATCGTACTTCATGCTTTGTTGGATGAGCATTGACATCGACCAGTTCAGGGGCTATTTCTAAAAATAGCACATAAGCAGGATGGCGTTGGTTGTATAACACGTCTTCATAAGCCTGTCGTATCGCGTGTGTGACGACTTTATCTTTGATGCTTCGACGGTTGACGTAAAAATATTGGGTATCCGCTTGGCTGCGTGAAAACGTGGGTTCAGCTATCCAGCCCCATAACCGTAGATCGTGATGTGCAATATCTAGAAAAAAAGCATGTTTTAAAAATTCCAGGCCACAGACGGCGGCAATACGTTTTTCTTTGTCGATGATTGTTGCGGCGGGGGTTAAATCTAAAATGTTCCGATGGTTATGGTATAAGCGAAATCCAACATTTGGGTGGCTCAGTGCGATACGTTTCACGAGATGTTCAATATGTGAAAATTCCACGCGTTCATTTTTAAGAAATTTTTTGCGTGCCGGTGTGTTGTAAAATAGGTCACGAATAATCACCGAGGTGCCGATTAAATGTGGGCTAGGTTCTTTGAGAAACGTAGAATGTCCATCCGAGAAAATTTTCCATCCTGAGTCACTTTCTTGATGGCGTGAATCTAACGTTAATCGAGATACCGAACTTATACTGGCTAATGCTTCTCCGCGAAAGCCTAATGTTTGAATGGCAGCGAGATCATGCGTTGATGTGATTTTGCTGGTTGCGTGTCTATCTAATGCCAGGATTAAATCATCGTGATGGATGCCGTTACCGTTATCGCGGACTTCAATGCGTTTTTCCCCGCCTTGCTCAATGTCTACTATAATCTCTGAGGCGTCAGCATCTAAGCTGTTTTCAATCAGCTCTTTAACGACAGAGGCGGGGCGTTCGATGACTTCTCCGGCGGCGATTTGGTTCGCTAGTTGGGTCGATAGTTTGTGAATACGCATTTATGTTTTCTCTTGTTTACTTGAAGACAGAGCGTATCGTTGCGAATAGTTCACCAAACTTTGATAGATCGCTAATGCAATTTCTTTTTGGTAAGAGCGTTCAGCGAGCAGATTTTCTTCATAAGCATTGGATAAAAAACCCGTTTCGACCAGTACGGATGGAATATCGGGTGACTTTAAAACAACAAAGCCCGCCTGTTCAACAATCGTGTGGTGCAGTTTAGAAACAGTATTTAAGTGGGTTAAAATATCTTTTCCCAGAATTAAGCTTCGATTGATGGTTTCAGTTTGAGAGATATCCATCAAAATAGATTGTAATTCTTTATCTTTGTCATTCGCTTCACCAGCGTCTAACAAATCGGAAGCGTTTTCACTGTGTGCGAGCCATCGTGCCGCTTCGTTCGTTGCCCCTCGTTGGGATAATGCAAAGACGGTTGCCCCACGGGCATAGGGATTTTTATACATATCCGCATGAATAGAGATAAATAAATCTGCCGATTTTTGTCGGGCAAAACGTAACCTTCCTCGCAGTGAAACAAAAGAATCATTGGTACGAGTCAGGTAGGCACACATGCCGGATGAGTGATTAATTAAATCCGCTAAATAAGTTGAAATAGCAAGGGTCACATTTTTTTCCTGGATACCATGCTGACTCACTGCCCCAGGATCAGTGCCTCCATGTCCAGGATCGATGACGATTTTAATGCAACGATTGGACGTTTGGTAACTGGTCGCCGTTTTGAGCGGTGCTAAGGTAGCGGTGTTTGTCGTTTTTTGCGTCGTATTATGTTCAAGAGAGCGCTGCAAGGCGATCGTCATGTGCCATTTTTTATCACGATTAGTCGTGATGTGGCTGGTAACGGGTTCAGTAAACTCTAGCACTAATCGCTGTGTATTATTTGGTTGAGCGGCTGTTCGTATGGCGGTGATCCAAGGCGTCATTGCAAAAGTTGGCAATATTGATGTGATCGGGTGAGTCTGTTGAATGTCAATGACGAGACGGTCTGGATTTTTCAGGTTAAAATAATGATAGGTGCCTGCTTGCGATAAGCGGATATCGATGATAGATTCTTGGTCGTTATTTTGAGCAGCAATATGTTCAACGCTATTGAGGCTGAGTGCATTCATGGAACTCAGCCAACAAAAAATTGATAAAAAAAGCACCCGCTTACATATAGACTTCATGGACAGACTCCAGTAAAAGTGTGCTGCGTTGGCTAAAAGCAGTGAGTTCTAAGGCCCGTCCTTGTGGTAAAAATGTATAATGTAGCAATAAGTCGGGCTTAGGCAGCATTTTCGCTCCTTTTTGCGGCCATTCAATAAAAAAGATGGTCTTTTCATTTAAATACTCATCGATTCCCAAGAAATGCCATTCTTCAGGGTCCGCTAAGCGGTAAAGATCCGCATGAAGAATCTGCCATGACTTTATCGTATACGTTTCGATAATCGTATAGGTAGGGCTTTTGATTTTTCCTTGTTCACCCATGGCATGTAATACGGCACGGACGAACGTCGTTTTACCGGTTCCAAGATCACCATCTAAAAAAATAATCCATGGATGTTCACTAAAAAGAGGCATTTGCCATTCTAGCAATTTGGCAAAACGGTTGGCGAATAGTGTCAGCTGTGACACATTCGTCAGATTAATTTGTGCTCTTTTGATATCGCTCATATCGATCAAGGTATGCATCATTCATAATATTGGTAATATTTTAAGTCTAATCGCAAACATTTTTCTTGGCAATTCTGAATGTCAGCGGAGCTTTAAAAATCAAATACATCGTTGGAATGACAAAAAGCGTTAATAAGGTGCCCAATAGCATCCCTCCTATAATCGTCCACCCCATTTGTGAGCGTGCTGCTGAGCCCGCCCCCTCAGCTAAAATGAGGGGGATAGCCCCTAAAACCACAGCAGCGGTTGTCATGAGAATGGGACGCAATCTAACCATGGCCGCTCTTTTGATCGCGTCATCAAGACACACCTTTTGTTCATGTCGACATCGGTTTGCGAAGGCAACCATTAAAATACCATGTTTTGAAATTAAGCCAATCAGCGTAATTAACCCAATCTCTGTATAAATATTTAATGACGCCCCGACACTGTATAATGTTATCAATGCGCCGACTAACCCTAATGGTACGGTTAACATGACGATGAATGGATCAATAAAACTTTCAAACTGGGCACATAAGATTAAATAGATAAAGATTAAAGAAAAATAAAGATGATCAGCATAGCATCCCCAGATTCAATAAATTGTCGAGTGTCGCTGGCAAAATCGTAGGTAACATATTCAGGTAGCTGTGCTTTTTTAAAGACGGATTCAAATAGTTTTATTGCTTTTTGTTGACTATAGTCTGAGCCCAGAATCAGGCTTACCGTCGCGGCTCGTTGTTGTTGAAAATGGTTCAGTGCATTTGGGGCAACAGTGTTTTTGATCGTCATAATAGTCGCTAAGGGGATAGCTGAAGAGGTTTCTGTTTTCACGTATAGTTGGTTAAGAAAATTGGGATTGCTTCGAAAAAGTTCGTTTAATTGTGGAATAATATTATAACTTTGTCCGTCTTTAACAAAAGAGCTGATGCTCGGTTGGCCTAAGGCGATATTTAAGGCAGTATTGATGTCACGCATCGTCATCCCAAAAGCAGCGGCTTTGTCACGGTCGATATCAATCGTGACTTCAGGGCTATCTAGTTTTAGATCAGAATCGACGGTGAGTATGCTCGGTTCGTTTTCGAGTCTATGAATCAATAATTGCGTTATGTCATAGAGTTCCTGATAATTTCCCGTAGATTTGACGACAAATTCTGTTGAATACATACGATTAGACCCGGGTAGGCTACTCGGAGCAAAAAATGCAAACTTCATCCCTGGAATTTTGCGAGCGATGCTCATTAATTCTTTCTGTATCGTTGTGACAGATTTGTTTCTTTTGGACCAGTCGTTCAGTTGAAAGAACATCATGGCTGTATTTTCATTGCCTTGTCCGTTTGAGATAAGAACGTGGTTAATTTCAGGAATACTTTTCTGAATTGTTTCTAATGGCGTCGTATATTGTTCTGTGTAGTCAATATTTGAGCCTGTTGGCCCCGTTGCTTTGCCGATGAGTAAACCTTGATCTTCATCCGGAGATAAAGTGCTCGTAGTATACAGAGGGATAAAAAAGACTAAGCCTAGAAAGAAAATACTGCACATGCTCGTTATTATGATCAAACGATCCGTCAGTATCTTTGTTAACATCCACTCATATGTTTGTGTCAGTTTATCCAAGTAATGATTGATCTTTTTTTCGATCATCGACTCATTGACGCGTGATTTCATCAGTCTTGAACACATCATAGGAGATAATGTTAAGGCAATAAATCCTGAGATAATAACCGCTGCAGCTAACGTAAATGCAAACTCTTTGAATAATATGCTCGTCAGCCCTGAGGTAAAACCAATCGGGATATAGACAGCGGCTAACGTGAATGTCATGGCAACAATAACAAACACTATTTCACGCGCCCCCCCGTAGAGAGGCTTTTATTGGGGAAAGACCTGTTTCAATATGGCGATGAATATTTTCTAACACGACAATCGCATCATCAACCACCATGCCTATGGCAAATACAAACGCAAGCATCGTCAGCATGTTAATACTGAAGTGCATCGCAAACATAAAGGCGAATGTCGTTATTAAGGACAGTGGAATGGTGACAATCGGAATCAAAACAGCGCGCAGTGATCCTAAAAAAATAAAAATAACAAAAAAAACAAAGATGGCGGCTTCTACCATCGTACGCATCACTTCATGAATAGAAAGTTCGATGTAGGTAGAATTATCTCGTGCGTAAATCATTTGGAAGTCATTTGGCATTTGTTGACGTAATGTATCGAGCGTGCGTTTTGCTTCCATAGAAACCATGAGCGGGTTAGCGCTGGATTTAATGTTAATCCCTATTCCGACTGCTTGTTGACCATCAATACGTACACTTTTTGTGTATGATTCAGCACCAAGCTCGATGTCAGCGATATCACTTAAACGAACAAGCTGGTTATTTTGGTGTTTAATGACTAATTGCCGAAACTCATCGGGGGTGTGTAGGCTTGTTTGAGCATTAATAGCGACGACTTGTTCGGAACGTCTTATGGCACCTGGTTGAGCTTGAATATTATCATCGTCAAACGCATCTTCAATATCGCTGGCGGATACGCCTAAAGCAGCCATTTTTAGGGGGTTTAACCATAAGCGCATAGCATAAGTTCGGTTGCCTAGGACATCAACAGAACCTATGCCCGATACAGTGACGAGTTGTGGGACAATGATACGATTGAGATAATCCGTGATTGCAGCGGCATGACGCTGTGTGCTAGAAAAAGTGACAATCATGGCAGGCGTTGCATCCGGATCAATTTTTTTTATAACAGGATTGTCGACGCCCTCAGGTAGTTTTTTTATAACAGAGGCCAGATTGCTGTTAATATCTTCTAGTGCTGAATTCATGTCTGCATTTAATGCCAGGTGAATCACGACTTGGCTTTTTTCTGGTGTACTCGATGAGTTGATGTAATCAATATTGTCGACGCCAGAAATGGCATTTTCAATTTTTGTGGTAATAAAACTTTCGACGGTTTCTGCGGTTGCTCCGGTATAGGAGGTTGAAATGGAAAGAGCATTCGCCGTCATTTCAGGATATTGACGGATCGTGAGCTGATGAAAAGCAATCAATCCAACGGTGGATAACAATGCGCTGAGAGCGATAGAAAATACCGGTCGTTGAATAAAAAAGTCAGTAAACATTGTTACAATTCTGCCTTACTTTTTTCCGGTATGATCTCTACTCGCGAATTTTCATGAACTTTATTCGTTCCGGCGGTGACAATCACATCGTTTTCGTTTAGTCCTGTCATGACTTGAATATTTTGATGCACTTGTTGTCCTAGCGTGACACGTTGTGCGTGTGCGATATTTTTTTGAATGATATAAACATACGCGCCTTGTGCGTCATACATAATGGCTGTTTGAGGAATACTGATAATAGGTTCTGCCTCGTTAATATTGATCTGTAATGTCGCATATCCGCCAGGAAGGAGTTGTTGTCGAACGTTTGGAACAGAAGCGCGTACTTGTAACATACCCGTCGTTTCATTCACGACAGTTTCATAGTTAATAATCTTTCCTTGAACGGGCGTTTGTGTTGTATTAGCGTGTACGACGACGGTTTTACCGACTTGAATTGAGGAAAAATACTGTTGTGGGACATAAAAATCAATCAACATCGGGTCGATGTTTTGTAAGCTCACAATCGCATCTCCGGCCTGTAGGTAATCACCGAGATGTACTTTGCTAATCCCGATTCGACCAGAAAATGGAGCGCTAATCATGGTGAGGTCGTAGGCACTTCCGGCTTCTTTGACAGCAGCGTCACCACCGTCTACGGCAGCTTTTGCTTGATCAACGGCCGCCAGCGAAATGGCACCGAGTTTTTCGAGTTCTTGATCGCGTGTATACATGGCGATGTTTAATTTTTGTTGTGCAATTGCGGCGTCTAATGCGGCTTTTTGTTGCACATTATTGAGCGTCAGTAATATGTCTCCTGCCTGAACGTGGTCGCCAGCAGAAAAGTGAATTTTTTGAATTTGACCATCGGTTTGCGCTTTTAAGATAGTTCCCTGATTAGCTTGAAATGTGCCAATCGCATCAAGGGTTGGTTGATATGTTTCAGGCCTAACAGTAAAAGTGGAGACGGTTGGGGTGCTTTTTGAGGAGATTGGCTTTTGTACCTGTTTAAATTTTACCCATAGGGAGCTTAGGGTCACTAAAAGGATGATGAAGATAATCATCATCAATCTCGATCTTATTATTTTCATGGAAGGGAGGTTCCCGACTGACAGCGTATCTGATCGATTGTATTGAATTTTTTACGGTGTTGTAAATGACATGTGTCAATTTTCTCAAACGGGCGAGCAGGGGAGAATAATCGTGACACATAACCCAGCATTTTTTTGATTGCTTAACTGTATGGTGCCTCCATGATGTTGAATAATTTCTTTCGCGACGGCTAATCCTAGTCCAACACCATTCGTACTATTGCGTGATCGAGAATTATCCACCCTATAAAATGGTTTAAAAACATTTTCTAAATCGTTGTCTGGGATGCCATTCCCATAATCTTGCACAGTAATAGTAATATATTGATCATTTTGATTGATGCTGATGTCAGCAGAATGGCCATATTTAATGGCGTTGGTGATGATGTTAGACAAGGCGCGTTTGAGCGATAAGTGTCGCCCTAAAAAAGGTATTTTCTTTTCTGGGGTCTGTAGAGAAACGATATGACCCATATCATGCATGTCGTCACATAACGATTGAAGGATAGACACTAGGTCAAGTTTGGATTTGTTTTTTGATGAATAATCTTCTCTTGCAAAGGATAATGTTTGGCTGATCATCGATTCCATTTCATCGAGATCGTGAATAATTTTTTCGACTAACTCTTCATTATCAATAAATTGAGCGCGTAGTTTTAGTCGTGTAATCGGGGTGCGTAGATCATGAGAGATAGCGGCTAACATTAATGTGCGGTCTTTGATGAGTTCTTGAATACGCTTCTGCATAGTATTCATAGCTTGTGCAGTTTCGCGAACAATATTGGGCCCGTAAATGGATAATGGCTTGGCATGTAAGTCCATACCGAGTTGATCAGCCGCATGTTTAAATTGTCGCAATGGACCCGTGAAACGATGAATTGACCATGCCGCAAATAATATTGCGCCAAAGACAATCAGTTCCAAAACAATTAACAAAAATTGCATCAATAAAAAACGTGAGTAAACGGTTGCGCGTAAGTTTAACCATTGTGCTTGATCGAGTTTTATAGAGATTTTGAATGAATCTAAATTGTTATGTAGCGCGCGCGAAATGGCCCAGAACGACAGCTCAGAAAAATTTAAAGAATACTCAGGAGTTTCGGTGAGAGAAGCTAAGAGAGTGGGATCTTCTAAAGCATTAATCGCGTGTTGTCGGTTTTCAACCGGTGTCGCAACGACGAGTTGTATCGTGTTAACAATTTTTTGAATGACCTCATCTCTATCGGCACGATGAGTGAGAACTCGACTTCGATCAGTGACGACATAGGTCGCAATGATATGGGTTATCACAATAAGGGTTAAAACAATTAGCGCGCTACTAGCAGAGATTCCTCCTGAAAACAGTTTTTTCATTATGTTTTATGCTCAATTTTTTTTACCGTGCAGGTAAAAATATAGCCACCCCCGCGTACTGTCTTAATCACGCTCGGTTTTTTTGAATCATCATCGATTTTGCGACGTAAGCGACTAATTTGAATATCAATACTTCGGTCAAACGGACCAGCTTGACGATTTTTTGTTAAATCGAGGAGTTGGTCACGGCTTAAAACGTGGTTGGGATGGGTCACCAGCGCGAATAATAAGTCGAATTCACCCCCGCTCAACGATACTTCGGTATTATCGGGAGACAGTAGTTGGCGTGTGGCATAATGTAGAGTCCAGCCGCAGAACGAGTAAACGATAGATGATGAGCTGCTAAAAATCATATCCTCTTGTGGCGCTGAATCAACGATTTGGCGACGTCTTAAAATAGCCTTAATCCTGGCTAAGAGTTCTCTCGGATTAAAAGGCTTGGGCAGGTAATCATCGGCACCCATTTCTAGCCCGACAATTCTATCGACTTCTTCTCCGATGGCAGGGAGCATGATAATAGGAATATTGGAATCGAGTCGAATTTTTTTGCACAGAGAAAGGCCGTCCTCCTCAGGCATCATGAGGTCGAGAATGATGACATCAAACGTCTGCCGTTGCAGGTGTTGAAACAATTCTTTACCGCCATTTGCTAAAGCGACATCAAATCCATGTTGCGTTAAAAACCGGCCCAGTAAATTTCGGATGTCTAAATCATCGTCAACGATTAATAGGCGAGGAACGGTGATTGGAGCGTTGTTTAGCATGGGTTACGTTATATAGCCAGAGAATTCAGTTTACCCTGCACGGCTTTGGAAGTCCATAAGGAGCGAGTGCGCGTTGCGTGCGTGAAAAAAAAGATGCTTGGCCTAAGGTGTTTATAATAGTTTCTTTCCTGGTTTCTGAAAATTTTCCGAGGATATTTTCTAAATTAATGTTATCTGAAGGATTGTGGTTTGTGGTATTTTCATCCTCTTCTATAAGCGCTGGAAAAGCAGCGGTTTTTATTTCTTGCAATGCCTTGATCTTCTGCTGTTTGACTTGCTTGCTTTTGAGCGTTACAAACAATCCTTTTTGTTCTTTTTCGAGGCGTTGAATTTGATCGTTGAGGCAACACGATAGCCGATCTTTTTGTGATGTATTTGTCGGTTTTTCATCGCTTGCATGTCGGGGAAAAAATAAAAGGCTAGGACGCTCATCTTTTTGTGAGACAGAGGAGCGTGGGGTGTATGCGGGCGTTGATTCTGCCGACGAGTTGAATATAGACGAAAAAACTGTAATACAGTTAATAACCCAATTTTTTAACTTTCTTAAACATAGTGTATAACTTCTTCAACAATATTAGTGCCCATTATCTTTTTTTTTCTG
>JAJOJD010000047.1 GCA_021208965.1 Gammaproteobacteria bacterium | reverse complement strand
AAGTTGGAATTATTGAAGGTAAAAACCTCAATGAATCACTTTGCAATTCGGCAAAAATTACTGCTCAAGGCAAATCAAATTATGTTCAATGAATTGCAATTGCTGAAAGCTGCTGCGTAAGGTGAGTGAATAATGAACCTAAAATTTTAATTGTTGAGGATGATGGAATAACGAAAAGTATTTATGCCGCTTATTTTAAGTGTTATTGGTGTTCTATTGATATCGTTGAATCCGCTGAACGTGGATTAAAACAACTCCACATTCCGTTTTAGTCCGATTCTTTTCGTCAAGCTCCAAGAATTATTCTATGGGACTAAATTACTCAGATAGCGGGAATTTTTGGGATATCTATTAGCAAAAAATTTAATCAGCACATCGCTCGGGTTTTTTCCATATCTCACTTTGTAGATATCTTCTCTTTGTTCTCTTTCTACGGCATTAAGAACATTCAGCATTTTATTGACCGTGCTCACGTCAGTATTTTCTTTGGAAGACAGATCTGCACCAAAAACAAGTTGATATTTTTTATCAATAATGTACATTCTTGCGCCATTAAGAGCTGTCTCAAGAAGATCCATGGCTTTTGTTAACTCTGTTTCACTTAAGCTACATGTTATTCGAACATACCCCAATTGTTTTGATGGACCAAAATATGACAATGGGCAAACCATCAATCCATAGTCAAATAGCAAGTGATACGCTATTTCTTCATCCGATTCAATCAGGCGACTGTCTTCTTGTTTTTTTATCGCACGATTAGCTGATTGACTAAATGGAGTGCCAATAAAATCTTTCAAATTTGCAATGACATAAAATGTTGCTGTCGTTTTATGCGATTCAAAAACAGTAACACCCATTCTAGCCAACCGTCTTTCAACCAGACGGACCTTTCTCTCATAATAACTAATCATGGGATGTCTTTCGGCAAGGGCCAAAGCATTCATGGATTCGGCAAAAGGCATTTGCAATGATATCGGGGCATGTCCATTAACGCTAACATGCTCTGCAATCAATTTATTCATTAACATTGGCGATAGCGTTACAGCGACAGCCATACGCTCTCCAGAAGCCGATAGAGCCTTAGTTGCAGAACGAAGCAAAATAATTCTTTTTTGAAGGTCCGCGTTTGCAAGCGAAAACAAAGAGAGCCTCTCTCCGTTCAGTCGCATTTCGGCATATGCTTCATCTAGTATCACAATAATATCTGGATATCGGCTAAGCACTTCGGCTATTTTCAATAACTCTTCTCGATCTAGCATGGTACCCAAAGGGTTATTAGGATCGCAAAACAATAAACCTACAGGGTATTTTCCATCACGTTCATACACTGTCTTGATTGCTTTTTCTAGAGCTTCTGCTGTTAGCGTCCATTTAGAAGAGCTCATGATAGGAATCCCAAAAATTTTTCCAGTTCGGGTAATCGCATCTTTGTATAAGGTATAGTAAGGCGCTGTCGTTAATACCGTCCCTACTGTAGAAATTTTATTAACCACTTCGCAGGATATCCGAATGCCTGATGAGCCTCCGACAGTAAATAAAACATTCTCAGCCTGTATATCAACCCTATACCAACGTGAAAGCGCTTCCGCCATTTTTTCTCTAGCAGACAACTCTCCCTGAGGATCACCATAATCGACGACAGGCAACAAAAACTTCAAACAAGATCCAAGCTGAGAAGTTAAACATTGATTTTCTGGAAAACAGTAGCTCATAGCACCAAAAACAGATAATGTCGCAGAAGCCAGTCGTGTTCTCAGCGTGAGATCACACCAATAAGAAAGCGCTGTTTCAGGAGCTATTGGTACAAGAGGATAAGTCGGTTTTCCCATGCCCATTCGGTAAATATCGCGCCCCTCTTCTAACAACACTCTAGACCAGATGGCCATAGCCATAACAGGATCAATATTGTTTGCACTTTCACCGTTTGGAGTGATTAACATGATGGATACCTCTTTACCAAAAAACAAGGTTACTATAACATAAAATTGAGTCGTATTTTTTTTTTGAATAAACAAAAGGATTATTTTCATGAAAGATAAAAAGGATATTCTAAAACTGGGAAGCTTCTTGAGCCAATTAGCGGATAAAAGTGAACATGTGTATTGGCTGAGCAGTGCTGATTTCAAAAAAATTGAATATATTAGCCCCGCGTATGAAGCGATTTGGGGACGAAAAGTTGATGAATTATACAAAAATCCTGATAAATGGATAACCTTTTTACACCCTGACGACGTGAAAAATCATCACCCTATTACTGCGATGAAAGAACGTATCGAGCAACTCGGCGCGTCTGCACGATATCGAGAAGACTACCGCATTATTAGGCCAGACGGCACCGTTCGTTGGATTATGGATAGAGGCTTTCCTATTTATGATGAGGAAGGCCTGTGCTGCGGTGTCACTGGTATTGCACTCGACGTGACAAAAGAGAAAGAGGCAGAACTGGCCTTAGAAAAAGCCAAAGAAAAAGCCGAAGCGGCCAACCGAGCGAAGACTGAGTTTTTAGCCAATATGAGTCATGATGTCAAATCACCGATGACCGGTATTGTGATGTCGTCTGATCTGATGATGAGAGATCCTGCGTGGT
>JAJOJD010000051.1 GCA_021208965.1 Gammaproteobacteria bacterium | reverse complement strand
ACTCAGGAATCACCGGCACTTGTTCCGACGGTAAATACGTCAGATCAACAATCGGACGATCGGCGGGTAATGGGAGTACTGCGTTTAAAAAGCTCATTAATAAGTCCGGATGGTCTCCAAAAATCTTTTTAAAGACCACGTCGGCTTTTGGATCTAAATAACGGGACATATGGTTACCTCTCTCACGATGACATGAAGGGTTAAGGTGATTTAATTCACACAAACTATACACGATTGACTTAAAAAAATCATGGTGTATCGACGAATGGTAAGAGATATTGAACAGGTGTCCAGAACAGAGAGACCTTGATCAGTTTCTTCCTTATCAAACACTTGATCCACAGAGACTAAGAACTCTTGGTCTACTTAGAACTGACGGTCCTTTGCCCAATGATTTAAGGCCAACAATTCTTTAACGACACGATCACGCTTAATGCTCGATAAACGGTCAATAAACAACTTGCCGTTCAAGTGGTCTATTTCATGCTGAATAATCGCCGCTTTAAAGTCGCTTGCTTGAAGAGTAAAAAACTCACCCGTTTTATCCTGTGCACGCACGGTAATATGCTGATGACGCTTGACGTTATCATAAGCCCCTGGAACAGACAAACAACCTTCCTGAGAATCGAAGGTTCCCTCATGATGAATAATCTCGGGATTGACTAAATAAAACGGTTGTTTATGGCCATTTTCCATCGGATCAACCGTCAAAACACGCCAATGAATGTTAACCTGTGTTGCCGCTAAACCGACGCCTTCATCGGCATACATTGTTTCAAACAAGTTATCCAAAAGCGCATGAAGTGTCGAATCAAACACGTCAACTTTTTTCGCTTTTTTACGCAGTCTCGGGTCGGGATAACGTAAAATGGATAATATCGCCATGAAAAATCCTCACCTCAAATATCGATATTGGTCGCTAACAGTGCATTTTTCTCGATAAACTCACGACGTGGCTCGACTTCATCACCCATTAACGTACTGAACAACATATCTGCTGCAACACCATCTTCAATCGTCACTTTTAAAAGACGTCGAACTTCCGCATTCATCGTTGTTTCCCACAGCTGTTCAGGGTTCATTTCTCCTAAACCTTTATAACGCTGAATAGCTTGCCCACGCTTTGCTTCTTCAATTAACCAGTGATAAACCTCACTGAAACAAACGACAGTACACTGCTTTTCGCCTTTAACGACATAAGCCCCTGCTTCTAATAAGCCACACAGGATCTCGGCCGTTTTTGCAATAAGACGATATTCACCGGATGCAATAAAGGAGCGGGTCAAGACATTTTCACGCATGATACTGTGTTCAGTGATTTGTATGACAGGATAAAAGCTCTGTGTATCAACATCTTCACGCAAGATGACGTGATGAGCTCTCAACTCTCCTTGACGCTGAACTAATCGAGCTTCGAAATTCTCACACCATGCCTTCATTCCAATAGGATCTGATAGTGAGTCAAGTGTGAGCCCAGAACTCTCAGCTAAATTCAATAACATGTCATAAGAATAACCCCGATGCGATAATTTTTGAGCAAGGCTTAATATCGTACGATACTGTTTTAATAATGATTCTAAGGCTGGCCCCTGTATCGCCGGAGCATCTATACTCGGATGTACACTAGCCTCTTCTAACGCCATTTGAATTAAGTAATTCTCTAAGGCATCATCATCTTTGAGATATTGCTCTTGCTTGCCTTTTTTCGCTTTATAAAGTGGTGGTTGTGCAATATAAATATGCCCACGCTTTAGTAGCTCTGGCATTTGTCGGTAAAAAAACGTCAATAACAACGTGCGAATATGCGAACCATCGACGTCGGCATCTGTCATAATGATAATTTTATGGTAACGCAATTTATCAGGATTAAATTCATCCAAGCCAATACCACAACCAAGCGCCGTAATTAACGTCCCCACTTCAGCAGAACTGAGCATTTTATCAAAACGCGCTTTTTCTACATTTAAAATTTTTCCACGCAAAGGTAAAATCGCTTGGGTGCGTCTATCCCGACCTTGTTTTGCAGAACCACCAGCAGAATCACCTTCAACGAGGTAAATTTCAGAAAGAGAAGGATCTTTTTCCTGGCAGTCCGCTAATTTCCCTGGCAAACCGGCGATATCAAATGCATCTTTCCGTCGAGTCATTTCGCGTGCTTTACGCGCTGCTTCACGCGCACGGGCCGCATCTATCATTTTTTGAACAATGCTTTTCGCTTCAGCAGGGTTTTCCATGAGGAAATCATGAAATTTTTCACCCATCACCGATTCAACAATAGCCTTAATCTCGGATGATACCAGCTTATCTTTTGTCTGTGATGAAAATTTAGGATCCGGCATTTTAACCGATAAAACAGCCGTTAAGCCTTCGCGACAATCATCGCCTGTCGTCGTTATCTTATTTTTTTTCGCGACACCTTCTTTTTCAATATAATCATTCAGCGTTCGTGTTAATGCCCCACGAAAACCGGTTAAATGCGTACCACCATCCCGTTGAGGAATATTATTGGTAAAACAATAAATGTTTTCTTGATAGGAATCATTCCACTGCATCGCAACTTCAACGCGTATGCCATCCTTGTCGGTATTAAAATAAAAAGTATTTTTATGAATCGTCGTTTTATTTTCGTTAAGATAATTCACAAATTCTGAAATACCTCCAGCGTATTGAAACACATCTTGTTTTTCAGAACGCTCATCGTGAAGTGTAATACTAACACCTGGGTTTAAAAATGATAATTCACGCAAACGTTTAGCGAGAATATCGTAATGAAACACAAGATTAGAAAAAATATCCCGATCAGGCTTAAAGTGTACTGTTGTACCCGTTTTTTGACTGTTGCCTATTACTTTCAACTCCGCCAGCGGTTTACCTTTAGCATAAAATTGCTCGTGGATATGCCCGCCCCGATGAATTTCTAAGCGTAGTGAATCTGATAAAGCATTCACCACTGAAACACCGACGCCGTGCAACCCACCAGAAACCTTATATGAATTGTCATCAAATTTACCGCCCGCATGTAAGACAGTCATAATGACTTCTGCCGCTGAACGACCTTCCTCAGGATGAGTATCCACCGGAATACCACGCCCATTATCCGTTACGGTAATCGAGTCATCCAGATGGATGGTCACACAAATGGTATCACAATGACCGGCCAAGGATTCATCGATAGCATTATCAACAACCTCAAAAACAAGATGGTGCAAACCTGTTCCATCATCAGTATCACCGATATACATTCCTGGTCGTTTTCTGACGGCATCTAATCCTTTTAATACTTTAATACTAGAGGAATCATAACTATGAGAAGAAAGGTGTTCTGTATTGCTCATCTGCTTGAACTTTATCGCTAAAAACAAGTCTCAGATTGTAACAAAAAAACCCCCAATATCCTATGCTATTATGCTTGAACAGAAATATTTTTATCGCGGCTGGCCGCCAAAACATTCGTATACTTTGCCGTTTTCAATGACATATCGCTTGAGATCATGCGCATGAGAAAGCTTCTGAGAAAGCGGAATATCATGCGTCAAGGATGTGATAATAATTTGTTTGTCAGAAGGATCAAGCGCATCAATCAGCAGCTCTTGAGCCACAAGATCAAGTTCAGATGAAAAATCATCGACCATATACAGCGGATGAGAACCGGTTAATTCAAAAAGATGCTCACCTTGCGCGAGATAAAGCGCAAGTGCTAACATTTTTTGTTGCCCACGAGATAGTTGATCTTTACATAATCCATACGGAATCTCAAGGCGCACGTCTGCCCGATGAGGGCCAATCAGGCAATATCCTTGCTGACGTTCTTGGCGCATCGCTGTGGATAATTGTGTGAATAAGTCTGTGGACTCACGCGACCACCCAGGACAATAACAGAGCCGAACCTCTTTTAATAGAGACAGTTTTTCTCGGTACTTACTGAATACTTGCTCCAGCTGCTGAAGATATTCGATGCGCATCACATCCAGTGAATAACTAATCTCTGCCAACATAATATTCCACTGGGTTAATTCACTATCAGAACATCGCATCTTTAATGCTGCATTTTTTTGCTTTAGAATACGATTCAGCTTTTTGAGCTCCGACCAATAAGAATGTTTCACGTGAAACATTCCCCAATCTAAAAATCGCCGACGCTGTTCCGGGCCGCCATTAACCAAAGCGTAAGACTCAATCGGACTCATCATGCGAAGGGGAATCTTGAGCGCTATATCTAAAAATTTCGCGCACTCTCCAGCCGCCTTAACCACGGTTTTACCTTGGCGATCACGCTGAACACCGATCCTCTCACTATCCTTCCATGTGACAGCAGATAAAGTAAAACTATTGTGATCATGCTGAATAATCTGAGAAGAATCAGAGGCTCGAAAAGACTTTCCACGCGTCAGAACATGAATAGCCTCCAAAATACTTGTTTTCCCGCTACCATTACTACCTGAAATCAAGCAATAACCTGTTTTTGGGAAGTCAAGCCGAGCAGACTCTATATTCCGGAAATGTGAAATTACAATATGGTGCAACAAGTCTTCTTAAATAACTATCAGACGGGGGCATTAATATAGCAAAATTGGTTATTAGTTGCCATGATGCGGGGCAATTAAAGGGAAACCTCTGTTAGAACAGGTTCAATCATAGGGTCTTGCGGAGTAATTATGTTAGATAAAGTGGTTAACAAATCCGCCATGTTCTTTTCTTGTAAATCACCGGAGAAAAATTCATTAATCGCTTTGTAGGCTTGAATGGTTTTTTCCTGCCGAGTATGCCATATATTTTGCCCGGTTCTATTTTTAGCAACCTCTCTTAATGTGTACAAAACTTTAGGGGTTGGGGCATTATTATCAATTAACGCAATCACCTCTTTCATTCCGGCAGGAACATCACCAAAGAAACGTTTAGGCAGAAAAGTATTGAAACTCCCTAACAAAGACTTTAATTTTTGTAAATCCGGCTCTGTACAAAAAGTGATTAACAAGGCTTGCTCGACAAGATTCTTGGAATCGTTTGCGGCAGTAATTGAATCACTAGTCAAAACAATACACTCCGCCTCCTCCACCTTAACATCATCCACCTGTGATAATACGTTGGACGAAACATCATGTGGCAAGAACTGAAACTCGGGTATATCAAATCCACAATCAATCGGCAATTGTTGCGAGGAATCGGCGGTCGTCGATTCCGCATCTTTCGGAGAAAGAGGCAAAAAAGAGCTAACGCCACATTCATTCTGATCAAAAACTTCTTCTACAGAAGAAGGATTATTCTGTAGACTTCGGGGACAGGAAATATCCTCTACTAGAATGTTAGTAGCGTATAGAGGACGTCGTGCTTTGCACATCACAGAATTGGATAAATAAAGAATAGAATCGCAATTTCGGTTAAATTTTCTCCAATGTGCCAGTAACTCCAAGGCAATATACTCTTTTTCTGATAACTCTAAACTAGAAATTTTAATTAACTGAAAACAATCCAAATATACTTCATCTGTTGCTCGAGCGCATATTGTATGAAGATATACTTTACAACCAGGATATTCGATAGAAAAGTCCAACCATCGTTTAAAAAGTCGCTGAAAGTAAATCGAACTAATAAAAGAGACTTCTGCAAGCGCTTTTGCAATAGAAAAATGTATATCGTCTTGCAAAGATACCAGAAAATTTAAATATTCAGTCTGTTGATCTAAATACAAACTCAAAAACGAATCAGATCGAACATATTTAAACATCCCTTCAATCTCTTTTGAATTAAATCTCCAAGGCTCTTTTGATGCAAATTCATACTCAAGCTGGGTAAATAGAGAAAAACCTTGCCTCATCAAGAGACATTGTTTTTTTTTTACGATCTAGCAAAAACTGCCTTCTATCTAATAGATCCAACATGACAGGGTACTGACGACAGAAATAATACGTCAATCTTATCTTTTTCTGTTCAAAAAAACAACTAATCTGGTCTGTTTATTTGTAACTAAATCACTTACACTCACGCCATCATGACAGTAAAAATTAAAGTTTCTGGCATTCGTGTTGGCGTCGGCGATTGGCCAGAAGCCCTTCGCCTGATAGAGCAGGCTATGGATACCGCTATCCAAGAAGCCTATGACGCGATTGCTTTTTCAGAGTTAACCCTGTGTTCGATTGACGCTAATGATTATTTAAAACATCTGGATAATCAACGAATTAGCCTATACTTGCGCATCATTTCTGATAGTGCTTATAAAAAAGCACCAAACTTCTCTATTTTTATTGGACATCCATGGCGAGCGAACCATAAAAAGTTTTATAACGCTTACAGCCACTTAGCTCGTGGTCATATCGTCGCTATGTTTTTAAAACAACATCTCGATACCTATCCATCGCGCTTGGAAGAACGTGATTACTTGCCTGCTGCATCGTTAGGAATGTTTTCGCTGACCATCCCAGAAACACACGCTTTCCCTTCTGAAGGGAGTATGATAGTACACCCCGAAAAAACGATACCTGCGGGAAAGATCCACTTTCATCTCACGCATACAACACCAAACGACATCATCCCCACCATCGGTGACGCAGAAATAGACAAACCCGATTTTCTAAAAAAGCTCTCAACAGCGATTATTCTCAACCCAACATCAACACCTCCAGGCTCACACATTCCCGATCTACATCAACAACGAGAACAACAAATGAACCATGCGTCTGTTGATCGTTATCTACGCATAGGCGAAGACATTTTATGCTACGAACGGGGTCAAATCCTGCAGCAAGACTACCTCGATGGAGTAGACTATCAAATTCGCTGGTTGTTCGATTATTTAAGCTATTCCGGACTGCCTAAAATTCATCTCGTGATGGAAATATCCGATGATGTTGTCTCTATTTATCATATCTGCCTTATTGAGGCGATGATAAAAAAATATAGCCTATCGCTTGGCCTGGATGCATTAATCATTAAATGGGGTTATCAAGAGCATCGTGATGAAATCTGTGATTCAAACCATCCAACACAATCATTCTTAAACCGAATATTAACCTGCGTATATTTTCGTGACAGCCATCACCACCTTACGATAGAAAATAGCATTAAACGTTTTATCCAAGATATAGGGGCAAAATGCCTCGTACGCGATACCCAAACTGTTATCACAGGCATCGCAAAAACATTACACGAGAAAAACAGCCTCCACGATGAACAGTATCTTCAGGCACTCGCAAAAACAAGCCTATGTTTAAGTATCAGTAACGCTATGTCAGCAATTTCTCTCGCACATTTACCCATCGACAGACTCATCAAGCAGCCACATTTTGGTGGAAGATTACATCAAGGCCAGCTCAATCCCAGCGGCTGTTTTTTTATCGCTGAAATCGCCGATATGCTCGAGAAAATAGACACCAAAAATCCACGGCCTTTGATCAAAACAGTCTTAGAAGCTTACCGACATTCTGAACATTTTATTCAAGATAAACAATTTCAACGAATCGCATCACAAGCACTATATACCACACATCAAGGGTCACAAAAAAAATACCACCCCATCGATGTTTTTAAATCCTGTCAACAGTCACCGCTCTTTGAGGATATTGATACAGGCTTATTATACAAAAAAATCATTGATTTTTATGACGCTTGGGCAAGCGCACAATATGCGATACATGCCTCGCCCATCACCTGTCACTATAATCAACGCGCTGTTGAACATAACAAAGGCTTACGTATTCCCGTCATTAATGCGTATTATTTCTCTGAACTAAAAACGTTCGAACAATGGTGGATAGGGATTTCAGTGATTGAATCGCCTCGCCCCAGCACTTCTAAAGAGACGACATCGACGCTCGCCCCTCACGGGATTAAGATCGCGCAAGCCAGTCTTAATCAAACCGCTGGCGACTGGGACAAAAACGTAAAAAACATTTTTGCAGCCATTGACCTTGCCGTGGCAGACGAAGCAGACATACTTTTACTGCCTGAACTCAGTTTAACGGGGTATGACTGTGGCGATTTATTTCAGCATATTGACAATACACGCATCCAAAGTCTTTTACAAAAAGTGCTATATTATTTAGAAAAAACGCAAGCAAACTTGCTCTTGTCCATCGGGCATCCATGGCAATTATCGGAACCCAATAAACCGTTTAATGTCCAAAGCCTCTTAGGACAAGATGAAAACGGCCGCGGACGCATTTTAATGATGAAGTACAAAAGCGAATTATACGATGATGGCCGTGGCTTTGAACGTCGATATTTCTCTGATGCATTGATTCACGAACCGAGTATGATCACGATTCCCGCATATCTGGATACACCGGCATATCATGTTCCGATTGGCAAATATCTCGTGGCACGAATTGGAAACCCAACGCAAGGGTATATCGACTTTTTCCACAGTATCTGTGAAGAATATTGGGCATATGCGAATGATGAAACACAGTACGCAGAGAAAAATATTATTGGGTACATAAAACAACAGGGTTACAACATCGATGTTTATGCGACAGCCCATGCTAGCCCGCCCGCACCAAAAAAATTAACGCAACATGAATACTTAACAACACTGGCTTCTCGATACATCGCTCAGCATGGGATTGTGTTACATACGGATAGCCTCGGCACATCTGGAGGAAGTTATGTGAATGCCGGCACCCGGTATGCCGCACAATATGGAAAAATAATTCTGGATGGCGCAGGCGTGTATAGTTTTCAAGACGTCGTGTATACGAGCCGCCAATATTCCATGACATACCACCACACAAAACCAAACGAACCGACCATATGGTGCTGGCATAAGTTTGTTTCATCATCACCCCAAAAAGAACAAAATACACCGCCGGACCTATGGCGGCAATTGCCGCCAAATACGGTCGAAATAGAACTGTCCATACGCAACCAAGTCTTAGCCCTCTACGATATCATGCGTAAATCAAAGGTACGTTGCTTTACGCAAGCATTATCGGGAGGTGCAGATTCTGCGTGGAATATCACAAAAATACGATTAATGATCGAATTGGGCGTGAGAGAATTAGGCGTTCGCACTTTCTTAAGTCATCTACATTATTCAGAAAAAACAATACAAACTGTCTTAGCCTATGATTCTCTGGAAGAACAAATTTGTTGCATCATGCGACGATTCACCGTTTGTTATTATCTTGCCACACCGAATAATTCAATCACCACACAAAAAGCGGCTAAATCTTTTGCTGACCGTATTGGGAGCACCTTTATCGTGCTCGATATTCAGCCACTCGTCAATCATCTATCCTTAGCGCTATTCGGTTTACCCATGCGACCGAATGATCAGACATCGATGGACGGGTTAATCGAGAATCTCAACACCTGCTTATTCCTGAACCCTTCACCCGAAGGAGAGCAACACTATCAACAAATCCTAACAACATTACATCAACAATACCCCCATGCGGATGGCGTGATACTTTCGCCGTGTCAATCATCACTCAGCGTTACCGTTGAAAATGCGCAAGCACGATCGCGACAAATGCTGATCTCATTTCTCACTCACACCTTAAATAAATATCCTAAATATTTAACAGAATTTATCCCCACCGAAATGAGAGAAGATTGGGAGGCAGGATGCTGTTTTGGCCTCGCCAACCCGAATGAAAACGAAGCGCGTCGCGCGTATACGACTTTCGCCGGAGATTTACATAGCGGCGAAATTAACCCGAATGGTCATCTGCCTAAAGATGAACAATTAAAACAGATGCATTATGTGAATAAACAAGGATTGCACGCCCTCACCCCCATCACCGCCTTAGATGACATACTGCACCAAATACCCAGCGCAGAATTACAACCAAAAGTCAGTGGAAAGGTCATACAGTTTGACGAAAATGCGTTTGGGATGACATTTGCAGAAGCAACGATCATTAATCACGCGCGCGCGCAATATACTGATCCTTGGAAAGTATTTAAATCGTGTCAGAATGATCCTGTTTTTTCCAGGCATGATATTGCCACATTACACGACAAAATTTTTCTGGCTTATCGATCAACCATGATTGCTCTTCACAAATTAGTTGCCGCGCCGCTTATACAAACCTATGGGGAATGGACCGTTGACAGCAAAAGCTCACTGCAAATGCCAATCATTAGCATGCACGAAGAGATTGAATTAGTCGCTTTTAGTCTACGATGCCTACAAAAAATGAGCGCTCATACCGGAAAACCATTTAGAGAACTCACCGGATACGATCTCAATATCCTCCACTATCGCACGATGGCAGAAAAAGATTTTGCTAAAAAAATAATACGAAAGATGTATACTAAAAATCCCTCCAATGGTCTGCCCTACCAACTAAAAAAATTAATTGAATAGGGCGGCGGCGTGAGTCTCTATTTCTGAGCAGCGGTACTAGGACCTCTTTTTGCGTTCAGGGGTAAAACCAGTGGATGTTTTTTCTCCCGAGCGCTTTTCTCCCGACGAGGGAGGGGAGCTGACAACAGGAGGGGGCGTTTGTGGTCGCCAAAAACCATAACCAATATCATTACCTAACACGGATGAAGAAGAACTGAGCGGGAAAGAAAAACATTTCACAACGTCACTAAAAACAGTGTTATAAGACTCTTCTAATGACTCCTTGGATAGATTTTTTTTTGAATCAGAAAAATACAACGCTAGGCTATCCACTAACTGTTCAATCGATAACGGACATTCGGTATCTTTCAAGTAGATTTCGGCTTTTTTGATGAAAAATGCCCGAGCATGTTTTTGCGATTCCATACACGCAATCGTGAGGCAGCACTGAGCACGCTGCGCATCGTCACAACCAAGCACCTGAAAGGCTTGTGCTTTTTCCATAAACCACGGAACAATGTCTTTCGCATAAGAATCGCACTGACCGTCTTCACAAAAAACGCGATCTTTCACGCCTTCGTTTAACCAATAGAGACGTTCATAATATGTCGCATTTTCTGAGGTAGGATGCTCTAAGTGCTGTAAAGCCAAATAAAAATTAATGGCTGGCGACTCATTAAGAATTTCGAGTACTGTGCGGGTTTTTCCAATATAAAAAATATCGGCGCTCGGAAGATGCGCAATAGAATCCAGCGATGACAAACACGCATTTGTCAAAAAAATCGTGGTCAAGGTCCTATCAAAATTGTACCCAAGACTCGAGCGAAACAAAAAAGGATCTTCCGTCAGCTTTTGGAATAAAAGAGAGTCCTTCGGAAGAATATCCGAACAAAGGGCAGAAGATAAGTCTTGTTTACATATCGACTTTTCTTGTTCCGTTAAAGTGATGGTTGACTGCATGATGCTGTTCTCTCATGTACGATAGTATATCCTAGTGGTAAACTATTATATTGAGATTGTATAGTTTGTAAACTTATTATCCTTTCTAATTTTGTATCAATATCCAGATGGGCCAAAACTGATTCTTTATTAGACGTATTTTCATAAGCATTCAATCGCTGTTTAATATCCAATAAAATAGTTTTCAAGCTGTCTAGACTCAACGATATATCAGGATCTTTTAAGTGAAGAATTCTGTTCGTGAGGCCAGCCAAAGTTGTTGGGTCATAAATACCTTGTGTTTGACTGGAAATATCTCCTTGACGCTCATCAAACACACGAAACTCCTGACAAAGTTTTTTACATTCATCCTCATACGCATAAAGTTCGGCACTTCTGCTTGCTTGCCTTCTAACCATCTCTTTAAAAAACGGAATCACTAACTTCTGAGCATTACCAGAAACATTTCTAGGAGAATCGGATTCTTGGCCTAATCCAGAGGCTTGTATCTGATCCTCAAGGAGGTCTGTCAATCGTAAAAAAGTCCGCTCTGCCTGAATAATCATATTCGTTTTATCCTGGATATCATTATATTTTTTTCTCAGAGGGAATAACGTATCATTTCTTAAGACCATCGGCATAATCGTCAAAAAGCTTAAACACAAACCCAAGATAAACTCACCCAGCTTTTCGACCGATGGGCTTTTGATCAAAAAACCGCAAAAAACTATACTCAGACTAACCGCAAGGAGGAGTATAGTGTTTATCCCCAAAAAAAATCCTACGTCTGCGAACGTTAGGGCTAAATTTTTTACATCAAACTCTTTAGGAAACTTTTTTATAAAAATCTCAGCATTCGATTTTTCTGTTGAGTCAGGCACAGCAATTGTTAAAAATGCCTGCTCAATTTCATTAAAATTTTCACTATAAAATCGAGTAGTATTCCCAGAAGAAAAATCTTCTGTCATCATCTTTTCAACGGATGATTTCATCGCCGCTTTATACGTACGGATAGGATTAGTCTCATGTTTATCGACATAGTCAATGAGCATACTCGACATATTTCTCATCATTCTAAACAAGATAGCATTACGTATGACAAACGTGATGAATAGAGGAATACTGTTATAGAGCATAGAGCCATATTTTACTAAAGGCTCTTGCGTTGAGTCATCATCGTCGTGGGTACCAAAAAAATTACGCTGCGCCATATAGAAAGTAAAAAATACGCCAAGAACTAAGAAGAATTTTTCAACATGTGGAATCTTCTTTTCAATAGTAGAAAGATCATTAATATTTTTTTCAAAAAGCAATTCTGGGGACAGAGAGTTACTCTCAATATCCTCTTCATTGATAGGAACAACCCGATTTTTCTTCCAACAGAACATGTTATAAACCTATACTCACACGATGGATTTAGCACAATTATAGCTCAATATTTTGAATAAATGGTCAAAAAAATTACAATATTATTTTTTGTATCCGAGAAGCCGCTGTTGAAATTTCAGAATGTCAATTTTTTATTCTTGTGATAAGTGGATGTATTATAGTAGTATACTGTTAGGTCTAGATTATGTACAAAAGGATGATTCGTGGACGATCATCGTGTAAAGGATACGATCGCTGCGGTTGCCACAGCCTCTGGTCGAGGCGGTGTCGGGATTGTTCGAGTATCAGGGCCTTTGGCTAAATCTATCGCTCACCATGTTCTTGGTTTTTTCCCTAGGCGTCGTCATGCGCATTATGCAAACTTTATGAATGTCTCCGGCGATGTTATCGACCAAGGCATTGGTTTATTTTTTGAATCACCCCACTCGTTTACGGGAGAAGATGTGCTTGAGTTACAAGGACATGGCGGACCAGTGGTATTAGACCAACTATTGCAGTCTGTTATTTCGTATGGCGCTCGTTTAGCGAAACCAGGTGAATTTTCGGAGCAAGCATTTTTAAATCAAAAGTTAGATTTAACCCAAGCAGAAGCAATTGCAGATTTAATTAATGCAGAATCTGTCCAAGCGGCGCGTTGCGCGATGCGTTCTTTGCAAGGAGAATTTTCAACACAGATTCATAAAATAGTGAATCAATTAATTCAACTACGGATGTATGTTGAAGCAGCGATTGATTTCCCTGAAGAAGACATTGATTTTTTATCCCAGAGCCATGTCGTTCATGACACAAAAATGCTGCTGGGCGTCTTGGAATCCTTGTTAAAAAACGCCGAACGAGGCGCGTTGATCAGCGAGGGGATTTCTGTCGTCATTGCCGGCGCACCGAATGTAGGCAAATCGAGTTTGTTAAATTATTTAGCCGGTAGAGAAAGTGCGATTGTGACCGATATCGCAGGGACAACGCGCGATGTTTTGCGTGAAAAAATTATTCTGGATGGTCTTCCCTTGCATATTGTTGATACGGCGGGCTTGAGAGATACTGATGATATCGTTGAAAAAGAAGGTATTCGACGCGCTAAAATTGCGATTGAACAAGCAGATTTAGTCCTCTACATGATGGATGTTTCTTCAAGCAAGGCAATCAATACCGTTCTAGCGGATCTCTCTCGTATCATGTCAAAGACTACTCCGTCTATTCTTATTATCAATAAGATTGACTTACAACAACCGATAGCGATGGAATCGATTGACTCCCATCGTTGTATTCATATTTCGGTGAAAGAACGATGGGGTTTAGACGCATTAATCGATAACATCAAAGAAACCGTTGGCTATCGTACGTCGGCGGAAGGTGATTTTATTGCTCGACGTCGGCATGTTGATGCTTTATATCAAGCGACACAGCATGTTGAGAAGGGTCTTCAACAATTAGCGTATCATCATGCGCCAGAATTATTTGCAGAAGACTTACGCTTGGCACAAGAAACCTTAAACACGATAACCGGCGTGTTTACGTCTGATGATTTGCTTGGTGAGATTTTTTCTAGTTTTTGTATCGGAAAATAATACGCATCAGCGATCCTTAACACGGAATTATTTTTTCAACATCGATGTATCTCCTGATGAAAAACCATGAACACTTCCATCGCTCTTACGTAATAATAAATGTCCTTGTGCGTTGATGCCCAGTGCTTCACCGTGAATAATCACACCATGGTGTTCTATGGCGATAGTTTTGTTTGCCAATGCATCGCACGCTTTCCATTCATCCATAAAATCATGAAAGCCTTTGTGCTCAAAACGATCCACGTAATGTAAAAGATTTTGTATCAAAAGCACCGCAACAAGGTTACGATCATAGCTGATGTTCGTTTCTGATTGTAGTGATGTCCAGGCTTGAGTCAGGACCGCATTCGATTTTTCAATATCTTTGTTGGTCATATTGACATTTAAACCGATGCCTATTATTGCACTCGTTATGCCATGGGATTCCGCTTGAACATCAATCAAGACCCCAGAAATTTTTTTGTGCTTATAGAGCACATCGTTCGGCCATTTAACCATCGCTTCGTCAGCGACATTCAGTTGACGTAATGTTTCCAAAATCGCCAAACTAATTGTTGAACTTAATCCCGCTAATTCACTCACATCTTTTTGAAACAAGTAGTTGCAAGAAAAATAGATGTTTTTCCCAAAAGGTGAGTGCCATCGTCGATCGAGTCGACCACGTCCTTGCGTTTGATGTTCTGCAAAACAACAGCGCATGTGTTTTTTCTTTTCCTGTGTTTTTAGAAAGTTGTTCGTAGAATCAACGCTTTCTAAAACCGTTAATTCTACTGGATAAGAGACGGCATCTTTTATGTAATCAGGATCAAGTAGAATCAGGCTTTCTGTTAAAGCATAACCATTGCCCCGCGTGGAATGAATCGAAATACCATACTGTTCTAATCGTTTTATCATTTTCCAAACAGCACTGCGCGTTACATTCAGTTGTTGACCGAGAGAGTTTCCATCGTGGCAGTTTCCATCACGCAATAAATTCACAAGATCGACAAATTTTTTGTTGAAAGGTTTGATATTCATCATATGACGTTTAATGAAGATATTGTGTAATCCCATTAAGGAGCATTTGTACGGCAAGAGTTGTTAGGAGCATTCCCATTAAACGCTCAACAGCGGTAATGCCTTTTGGCCCAAGAAATTTTGTGAGTAAAGTGCCGACGTACAAACATAAAGCCGTAAAAAACCACGCGATAAAAATCGATAACACAATTTTCCCATAAATGATCGGGGTATTTTGTTCTTAATAACATCACCATCGCAATACATGCGGGGCCCACGGTCAAGGGCATCGCTAGCGGTACGATAAAAGGTTCACTATACTCTTCATACCCTTTGCTTTGTTTGGTGGGAGGAAAAATCATTTTAATCGCGATCAAAAATAAAATAATCGCTCCTGAGATAGTGAGCGCGGCGCTAGACAGTTGCATGCCGTTTAAAATATAACTGCCTCCAAAGAAAAATATAAAAAGGATAAGCAAAGCAAACAGCGACTCTCGAAGAATGATTTTTTTTCGACGTGAATGAGGGATACCGCTTAAAATAGCCGCAAACACCGGAATGTTACCAACGGAGTCCATGACTAGCCATAACATTAGTGCTTCAGCATAAATATTCATCACTTTTCCTCACTTTTTCACCCATCCAACTATAACTACTTTTGTGAGGATTATGCTAGTATCCTAGCCCATATATTCAGAATAAATTTTAGGGTGAGCATGTCGATTGGATTAATGAATATTGAAGGCGTAGAGCAGCAACCTTTGTATGAGTTTACCGAGCGAGCGTATCTTGACTACTCGATGTACGTTATTTTGGATAGGGCTTTGCCGCATATTAGTGACGGTTTAAAACCTGTGCAGCGTCGAATTGTCTATGCCATGTCAGAATTGGGATTGAGTTCAGTGGCTAAACACAAAAAATCTGCTCGTACGGTGGGGGATGTCTTGGGAAAATTTCATCCACATGGAGATACCGCTTGCTACGAAGCGATGGTATTAATGGCACAAAATTTTTCCTACCGTTATCCGTTAGTCGATGGCCAAGGTAATTGGGGGTCACCGGATGATCCGAAATCTTTCGCTGCGATGCGTTATACAGAGTCTAAGCTATCACGATATGCGGATATTCTTCTTAAAGAGTTAGATCAGGGCACAATCGATTGGGTGCCAAATTTTGACGGCACTTTAGATGAACCAGCACAGTTACCAGCGCGCTTGCCAAATATTTTATTAAATGGAGGAAGTGGTATTGCCGTTGGCATGGCAACGGATATCCCTCCTCATAATTTACGCGAATTAGTGAATGCTTGTGTTCATGTTTTGGAAAATCCATCGGCAACTTTAGAGGATATTTTAACGTTTGTGCCCGCTCCGGATTATCCGACAACCGCTGAAATTATCACGTCACAATCCGATATTGCCGATATTTATCGTAAAGGTACGGGCTCTCTGAAGATGCGAGCAACGTATGTTTTAGAAGATAGCCTGATTGTCGTGACTGCACTGCCTTATCAAACGTCTGGGGCAAAAGTATTAGAGCAAATTGCCGCACAAATGCGAATGAAAAAACTTCCTATGATCGAAGATTTGAGGGATGAATCGGATCATGAAAATCCGACCCGATTAGTAATTATTCCAAAATCGAATCGCATTGATATTGACGCCATGATGGCCCATTTATTTGCCTCCACAGATCTAGAACGTAGTTATCGCGTTAACTTAAATATGATTGGTTTGGACGGTCGTCCACAGGTAAAAAATCTATTGATGATTATTCAGGAGTGGTTAGCTTGTCGTCAAATGGTTGTTCGGCGACGCCTGCAGTATCGTTTGGAAAAAGTCTGCGCGCGCCTGCACCTGTTAGAAGGTTTATTGATCGCTTTTTTGAATATTGATGAAGTGATTCAAATTATTCGTGAAGAAGAATCGCCCAAGGAAGAACTGATTCAGCGTTTTCATTTATCCGAACCGCAGGCGGAGGCGATTCTTGAGATTAAATTGCGTCACTTGGCAAAATTAGAGGAGATGAAAATTCGTGGGGAACAGGACGAACTTTCCTTAGAGCGTGAACAGCTAGAAAATATTCTTGATTCTCATTCATTGCTGATGGCCTTAATTAAAAAAGAAATGCGGGAGGACGCTCAGAAATACGGCGATGATAGAAAATCTGCTTTGGTAGAACGTGCTGAAGCACAAGTCATTAAAGAATCTGATTTATTGCCTTCTGAACCCATTACGGTCGTTTTATCGAAAATGGGTTGGGTGCGCCAAGCAAAAGGGCATGATATCGATCCTACGGTGTTGAATTACAAATCGGGTGATGGTTTCCTATCCGCAGTGATGGGGAAAAGTCAGCAGCAAGCCGTATTTATTGATAGCACGGGTAGAACCTATTCTTTACTCGCAGGTTCTTTGCCTTCGGCGCGTGGTTATGGGGATCCTTTAACGGGTTATGTTACTCCGCCTTCTGGCGCTTCTTTTCTGGCGGTATTGTTAGGTCACGATAAAGATGTGTATCTCATGGCTTCTGACGCAGGTTACGGGTTTATGATTTCTTTACACGACATGTATGCACGAAATAAGGCCGGTAAAGCCGTCTTAAAATTATCGAATAACGCACAGATGTTAATGCCGCAGCGCATACAGTCATTATCTACAGATTTTGTGGCGATCATGAGCAATGAAGGCCGTTTCCTCATTTTTTCAGCTAAAGAACTGCCAGAGCTTGCGAAGGGAAAAGGAAATAAGATGATCAGTATTCCGGCAAAACGTGCAGAAGACCGTGAAGAATGGGTGACGAATATTGTCGTATTTCCGAAAGGAGCATGTTTAGAACTCTTCGCCGGAAAACGAAAACTGGTCTTAAAACCTCACGATTTAGAACATTACCTCGGAGAGCGTGGCCGTCGAGGAAATAAATTGCCTAAAGGGTTCCAGCGTATTGATAATATAAAGGTGATCTAAGTGAAGCAATATCACGATTTTTTGCGGCATATTCTATCTTTCGGAGATAAAAAATCTGACCGAACTGGTACGGGAACCATCAGTACTTTTGGTTATCAAATGCGTTTTGATTTATCCGAGGGGTTTCCATTAGTAACCACAAAAAAATGCCATACGCGTTCCATCATTCATGAATTACTGTGGTTCCTAAAAGGTGAAACGAATATCGCTTATCTTAGGGAAAATCAGGTAACCATCTGGGATGAATGGGCGGATTCACAAGGCAACTTAGGGCCTATTTATGGAAAACAATGGCGGGCGTGGGAAACAAAAGATGGCCATGTCATCGATCAAATCGCTGAAGTGATTGAGCAAATCAAAAAAAATCCTGATTCACGCCGTTTGATTGTTAATGCTTGGAATGTGGGTGATCTGTCAAAAATGGCACTACCTCCTTGTCATATGATGTTTCAATTTTATGTTAATCAAGGAAGAGTATCTTGTCTTTTGTACCAACGTTCAGCCGATGCATTTTTAGGCGTTCCATTTAATATCGCCAGTTATAGTTTGCTTGTTTTCATGATAGCGCAACAATGCGATTTAGACGTTGGTGAGTTTATTTGGACAGGAGGAGATTGTCATATTTATGCCAATCATCTCGATCAAGTGAACTTGCAATTATCGCGAGAACCATTCCCGTTGCCTCAGTTGCAGTTTAATCGGAAGCCAGCCTCGATTGTTGACTATCAATTTAGTGATATAGCGATTGTGAATTACCATTGCCATTCTGTCATAAAGGCCGACGTAGCCGTGTAAGATTCTCGCTTGTAGAACGACAAGGTTTTAAGTGGATGATGTTGCGATGCGCTCAGAACACCTTGATTCAAGAAAAAAAATTCGGTAGTATCGTCGGATTGTCTGTATTCTAGCCGATTTTGAGGAAAATAATGAAAAAAGATATCCATCCAGCTTATGCTGACATTAAAGTTCATTGTAGCTGTGGTAATAAATTTGTTGTGCGTTCAACAGGTAAAGATACCCATCTCGATGTATGTTCTGAATGTCATCCTTTTTATACCGGCAAGCAAAAAATTGTTGATACGGCTCGCCGAGTTGAAGGTTTTGAGAAAAAATTCGCTTTTATTGGCTCTTCTTTTGGCAAGTTGGCCGAAAAATCATCCCAAGGCTCGCAAGAAAGTAGCTAATTCCTTCGTTAAGTACCCTCTGTATTTTTGTTTTATCCTCAATTAGGAGATTTAACTTTGTCAAATTTGTCGCACTCTGAAAAAGCCCTCCAGTATCATCGAGAGCCACGTCCAGGGAAAATTGGTATTGCGATTACTAAATCCACTCATTCTCAGAGTGATTTGGCTTTGGCCTATACTCCGGGTGTTGCTGAACCCGTTAAAGCGATTGCTAATGATCCGGAAGCCGCCTATGACTATACCAGCAAAGGTAATCTTGTTGCGGTGATTACGAATGGGACAGCTGTTCTAGGTCTTGGCGATGTTGGTGCGTTGGCAGGAAAACCTGTCATGGAAGGTAAAGGCGTGCTATTTAAACGCTTTGCTGATATCGATGTGTTTGACATAGAAGTTGATTGTGATGATCCTTATGAGTTAGTCGAAACGATTGTCAGAATTTCTCCAACATTCGGTGGAATTAATTTGGAAGATATTAAGGCGCCTGAATGTTTCATTGTCGAATCAGAATTAAAAAAACGCTTGAATATTCCTGTTTTTCATGACGATCAACATGGAACAGCCATCATCGTGGCGGCTGGCCTAATTAATGCATTAACATTACAAAATAAATCCATTGCAGATGTGAAAATCGTCTGTTTGGGCGCTGGCGCGGCAGGTATTGCCTCTATGAATTTATTAATCGCTCTGGGAGCGAACAATCAAAATATTTATATGGTTGACAGAAATGGCGTGATTCATTCCGAACGGGATGATTTGAACGAATATAAGAAGCCGTTTGCATTGCGTACTGATAAACGTACTCTGATGGATGCGATGACAGACGCGGATATTTTTATTGGCGTGTCTGGTGCAAATTTGGTGAGTAAAGAAATGTTAGCGGCAATGGCGGATAAACCTATTGTTTTTGCGCTATCTAATCCTGATCCTGAAATATCTCCTGAAATAGCGCATACAGTGCGTGAAGATTTGATTATGGCAACGGGTCGTAGTGATTACCCGAACCAAGTCAATAATGTTCTCGGCTTTCCCTACCTATTTCGTGGTGCACTTGATGTTCGAGCGCATACGATTAACATGGAAATGCAAATTGCGGCTGTTCATGCAATTAGTGAGTTGGCTTACGAAGCGGTGCCAGAAGAGGTATTAGCCGCGTACCCACAATGTACGCATCTGACCTTCGGCCCCGATTATATTTTACCTAAACCCATGGATCCACGTTTGAAAGATCGTGTATCGACAGCGGTTGCACACGCGGCGATTGCTTCTGGGGTTACAAAATAAGGAAAACATCATGCAAAATAAATCTTCTTATCGGATGGCTTGGTTAGTATGCGCTTTAGCCGCTATTTTTTATTGTTATGAGTACTTATTGCGTATATCACCAAGTGTGATGTCGCAGCAGTTAATGCAGGCCTATCATTTAACCGCAACGCAGTTTGGAAATTTAACTGCCTATTATTACTATATTTATACCCCTATGCAGATTGTGGTTGGTGTATTGTTCGACCGATTTGGTACACGCGTACTACTCACTTTCGCTTGTTTAATTTGTTCGTTGGGTACTTTTCTTTTTTCGAATGGAGATTCTGTCGCATTAGCCGCTTTTGGTCGTTTATTAGTTGGCTTGGGTTCGTCGTTTGCGTTTGTGGGGTCTTTAAAGTTGATTACGCTTTGGCTACCAGAAAGACACTTTGCCCTAGGTGCAGGGTTTATGACCGCGTTAGGTTCTATCGGCGCTATTTCAGGCGATATTATTTTAACAACAGTTGTTGAACATAGTGGCTGGCGTGAAGCGAATTTTAATGCGGCGATATTAGGCATTATTTTAGCCGTTATTCTTGCCTTGTTTATTCGCGATTTCCCTAAAAATACTGAAAATCCTAGTCAATATCGAATTCCTTTCAAAACGATTTTAAGCGGTTTGTTGGAATCGCTGATGTCAAAACAGATTTGGCTAACTGGCATCGTTGGTTGTTTATTGTATCTTCCTATTTCCACCTTTGCAGAATTATGGTCTATTCCATACTTGCAACAGGCGCGAGGCTATTCTCCTCAGGATGCGGCTTCTGCGGCTTCTATGACGTTTTTTGGTTGGATGATTGGCTGCCCTCTGGCAGGATACATCTCTGATCGATTTAAAAATCGTTTAATCCCTATGTTTGTCGGGGCCATTATTTCTTTAGTCTTTTTAGCCATATTTTTGTACGTTCCTCATTTATCGTTTAATCTCATGCGCGTTATGTTTGTGTTGCTCGGTATGTGTGGCAGTGTTCAAGCGTTGGTATTTGCTATTGGTCGTGAATCTAGTCGTCCAGAAATAGGTGCGACGGTGATTGCATTGATGAATATGCTCGTGATGGTTGGCGGTGTTGTTTTCCAACCAGTGATTGGCATATTACTTGATCTTCATTGGGCCGGAACTTTTCTGCCAAATGGAACGCGTGCTTACACGGCGGATAGCTTTGTTTTTGCGTTGAGTATATTACCGATTGGTGTTGTGATCGCCTTAATTACGATTGGCTTTATGAAAGAAACCCATGCTCGATTACGTCAGCATACTAAATAATTAAATAACATCCTATAGAGGTAGTATTTATGCCCGTAAAACGTTCTGTTGGTCTGTGGGGGCTTTTGTTTTTGTCTATTGGCGGCATTATTGGTTCAGGCTGGTTGTTCGGGCCATTTTTTGCCGCTCAAGTAACAGGGCCCGCGGCTATCTTCGGTTGGGTTTTAGGCGGGTTTTTAATGATTGTAGTCGCCTTGACCTTTGCAGAGCTTTCGGCGATGTTTCCGGTGACGGGAGCTTCGATACAATTTCTTCAGATTAGCCATGGTACCTTAGTGAGTTTTACTTTTGCTTGGATTGGCTGGGTGTCCTCCATCGTTGTTGCTCCTATAGAAACGTTAGCCTTGCTTCAATATGCAACGCACTATTTGCCGTGGTTGACGTTTAAACAAGACGGGGTTGTTTTATTAACAGGACAAGGCATGCTGATTGCCGCGTTAGTAATGGCCGTTATTTGTTGGGTTAATGTCGTTGGCGTTAATTTTCTCTCTAAATCTAATATTATTCTTGGTTGTTTTAAATTACTTGTTCCTCTCATAACGATTATTTTTCTTCTTATCCATAGTTTTCATTCAGAAAATTTTACTCGCCATGGATTTCTTCCGAGTGGCTGGCAAGGTTTTTTAGCCAGTTTGCCAACAGCGGGTATTATCTTCTCCTTTATGGGGTATAATGCCGCCATACAAATGGCTGGTGAAGCACGTCGGCCACAATTTGCCATTCCTTTTGCCATTCTTGGTTCATTGCTTATTTGTGTTGTTTTATATTGTGGATTACAATTTGCTTTTATTGGAGCAGTTCCACCAAGCGGTTTAATGGGTGGTTGGGACCATTTAAGCTTTGATGGTGATGCGGGTCCTTTTGTTGGTTTAATGATGCTGGTTGGAATGATGTGGTGGGCGCACATTTTGTATGTTGATGCCATTGCTTCCCCTTTCGGTACCGCCTTGATTTATACGGGCTCCTCAGCTCGTATGGCTTATGCGATGGGCAACAATGGCTATATGCCTAGTATATTGCGTCACTTAAACAAGCATAGCACACCATCACGTTTAGTTTGGTTGAATTTCTTTTTAGGCATTATTTTGTTTTTGCCTTTTCCAACATGGCAAGCGATGATGAGCTTTTTGGTATCTGCCATAATCTTTGCTTATGCTGTCGGGCCTCTAGCTCTCGTCGTTTTGCGTAAAATCGCCCCTGATCATGCTCGACCTTTTCGTTTGCCACAGGCAAAAGCGGTTTCTTTCTTAGCCTTTTATATTTGCAATTTGATCCTGCTTTGGGTGGGTTGGACGATTATCTACAAGATGTTAATCGTCATTGGTTTGGGTTACGTGTTTCTATTAGGTTATCGAAAATATGGACGTGGCGAGCGTTTTCCCATGGAATGGCACAATGCAGGTTGGTTATTTGCTTATTTGATTTCGTTAGGCCTCGTTTCTTATGCCGCAACTTTTTCAGGCGGTCGTGGTTGGATTTCATTTGGTTGGGATTTTATCGCGGTATTGATCCAAAGTATCGTTATTTTTATATGGGCATATAAAAGCGGTTGCAAGACTCCCGCGCAATTAGAACTTATAAATTCTCATCACGCTGAGAGTGTTTCTTAACCTTGAATGGCGATTCAATCATGAAAAAAATCGCAGTATATCCTGGCACATTTGACCCGCTCACAAATGGCCACGTTAATATTGTTGAACGCGCGTTGAGAATATTTGATCAAGTCATTGTTGCTGTTGCTGAAAATCCAGATAAACGACCTTTTTTGACCTATCAACGACGTATTGAACTTGCTACACAGTGTTTTTTAGCTCAAAAAGGTGTGGTTGTTGAGGGGTTTAGTGGATTATTGACAGACTTCGTTGTTTCAAAAAATACGACCATTGTTATTCGAGGGTTGCGAGCAGTATCTGATTTTGAATACGAGTTTATGCTCGCAGGAATGAACCGGAAATTAATGCCGATGATTGAAACGGTTTATCTTATGCCATCGGACGACTATATGTTTGTGTCGTCCTCCTTTGTTAGAGAAGTGGCTAAATTAAAAGGAGATATTAGTGCGCTTGTTCCAAACGCCGTGTTAATGGCTCTGAGTGAGTGACATCAAGAGATGAAAAAAAAGCTGGGTTTAAAAATAGATGTCGATACCGAGCGTGGAACACGCATTGGTGTTCCCAATCTTCTGTCACTTTTTGACAAGCATAATATTCGCGCCACATTTTTCTTTTCTTTTGGTCCAGATAATACGGGTCGAGCATTAAGAAGAATATTTCGCCCTGGTTTTCTAAAAAAAGTGAGCCGCACCAGTGTTATCCGTACCTATGGCATTAAGACATTATTAAACGGCGTTTTGTGGCCAGGCCCTCATATTGCAAAAAAACATGCGGATTTACTGCGTTCTGTCCAAGAACATGGGCATGAAGTTGGCATACATTGTTATGACCATTGTCGTTGGCAAGACGATTTGTTTCAATGGTCTTTTGAAGAAACAGAAGCAGAATTTCAGCGTGCTATTCAATCGTTTCGCGAGGTTTTTCATCAAGAGCCTCTTGCTGCCGGTGCGCCAGGATGGCAGGCAAATGCGGCGAGTTTTCAAGCCTATGATCATGCGAATTTGCTCTATGGCAGTGATTGCCGTGGCCCGTATCCTTTTTTTCCTAAAATAGGCGATAGAATATTTCATACTTTGCAGCTTCCCTCTCACTTACCAACTTTGGATGAACTGATTGGCCGACCCGAATATCCAATGAATATAATTGCTCATGAGATATTGTCTCGGTGTCATCGTCATCAGCATCCTGATATTTTTACGCTTCATGCGGAATTAGAAGGCATGCGGTATTTGGAATGGTTTGATCATTTTATCGCAGAAGTCTTACAGCAAGATATTCAGTGTGTGACTTTAGCGTCAATTGCCCATGCTCAATTAGAAAATAAAAGCCTTATTCCTATTAATGACGTTGTTCAAGGCGTCGTCGATGGGCGCTCAGGAACCTTAGCGATGCAAAAATCATGAACTATATCAACATAAATACTTGGGATAGTGATTTGTTTGGTTTTTCCATGGCCTCGATTATCTCAGAAGTACTGGATCCTAACATTTTGTGTGGCGTGGATGCAGAATGCCGTGAAAATTCAGTAACGATGCTCCAATATTTATGCGCGAGTGAAGATATTCATAGCATTCATCAGGCTGAAAAAGCAGGTTTTCATTTTATCGATATTCGGTTGACTTTTGAGGCACAATTAGGGCCACATATTCTTTCGCCAGAAAAAATAAAAGGCTTAGATTTTACGCTGGCTAATGAATCACATATCCAAGCATTATTGAGCATCAGTGCTGGTTTATATAAAGATACGCGTTATTATGCTGATCTTAATTTCCCTCGAGATAAAGTCAGTGTGGTTTATGATCGCTGGGTCGTGAATGCCGTTCATGGAACCTTTGATCACCTCTGTTACGGTTTGTTCACCACTGACCAGGCGATTGGATTTTGTACCGTGCGTTTTATTGATGATAAACGTTGCGTGTTAGGATTAGTTGGTATTGCAGAGACTTACCAACGACAGTCATTCGGTACATATTTGTTGCAATTGGTTATGGTCGATTTATATGAACGCGGATTTTCCAACGTTCGAGTGGTCACACAAGGAAAAAATATCGGTGCTCAACGCACTTATCAAGGGTTGCAGTTTAAGACCTCGCGTGTTGATATGTGGTATCATAAATGGAATTTTTGCTCCGATGGCATTCATCAATATTTGACAAGCTGAATTAATTGTCTATATTTAAATCATGAAAAAACGCTATGTTATTCTAGGAATTTATCATGCAACTCAACGTCACTCCCTCCGATGATTGGCTAGAGAAATTTCAATATCCACAGGACTTGGAACAGCAAGTGATTGTCGATTGGTTCCATGACAAGAGTCGTAAGTATTATAGCTCATCTCTGAGTAAGAGGCCCCTATACCTGCAGTTGATATGGTTTTATTATATACAAAATAATGCTGCCGATAACAATACAGATAAAAACTGGCCTCGAATACGCCGGGTATTAAGAGCAGCACTATATGATCAAAACCCTCTGAGAAAGATGCAGGAAGAATTCGCTCCGGCCTTTGCCAATCTACATCCCCAAAAAAACAACTTTATTGACAAGCTGCACTTATTCAAAAAAAAATCGTATGTTCAACAGTTTCTAGAGAAATCAAAGCTAATCATCGATCAAGAATATCAAACGATACCGCAAAATTTCCTCAACAGCATGAACGAACCTCCTTATTATTTATCTTATCTCGCGGGAATTTATACCAGTCAGGTCTTACCTCTGCCTATTAACCAACAACTATTACAGGTAATTAATAATGAAATATGGAGGGTTGGCGATTTTCCCAAAGACAAAAAGCTTCTTCGATCTCTTGATAGCCATCGCTTGATCATAGCCTTAAACAATATCGTCACCGAAAACCTAGAAAGTGATCCCAACACGATCAGCAGACTAAGGGATATCATCGACATCATACGTGAGCAAATCGATCAAGAGCGTGCTCAAGTCGTGCAATCGTTTCTTAATCGTCAGGATGGTAGCTACCTTGCGCAAATTAGTCAGATTTTTTTTAGTATTTCAGACGGAAAGAATACGGAAGTGTATCAAAAAATACACAACCTGATAACAAATACTATCATAGCTTTTCTATACGGTAAGTGTTATGTCGGCGAGACCGCACTCATCCAACCATTAGAGGTTATTCAAAAAGATCTGGAACGTGATTATTCTAACCCTGAGATTAATAAATTTTTTGCCGATTGCTTCTCGCTTCATGCAGAAGATCCTTTGTGTTACAAAGATAATTATCTAAAAAATTTTTTTGATGATACAGAGATGGCAAAAGACCAATTTTTTAAAGATATTGGTAGAATGGGGCATGAGTTTTTTTTATGCGGCTCACGTTTTTATGACGAGCCATCGATTAAAGAACTACCCTTAAATAAACAACCAGGTCTTGAAATTGAAAATCTAGAGACTCCAATAAAAAATTTTATTGTCGAAAAACTCTTTCATGCCATCACAAATCAAGACGTTAAAGAAAAATTGTATCAAGTGTTTCGTATACATACGAATCAGGCTGGTTTATGCGATTGCATGACAAACTGGCTGGGTCTTTACTTAGGAAACCTAGATGAAAAATCTACGGTAGTTTATATCTATAACGATAGAGGCTTTTATTTTTATCCGGTTGAAAATGGGTATGGTGTTATCTTAAGCGTTAAACTATCATATATAAACATAGCGACGTCTCAACAAATCGAAACGCAGATAGGGAATGCATGGATGGTCTGTGAATTATCACTAGACCCTAATGATCTAGATATCAACCATTTTAGACTCACTTATAGAGATTTACGTTGTCATTTAATGGAAGCAGAAAAGGCTATAGGAGAAACACATAGTATTGAGTTAGCGGAGAGAATTCAAGACAAAGCAAAACTAATTCCCTGTGACCAAAAAATTAGTGCCGACGTGGCTCTTTTTAGTTACGGGCCTCCCATATCGCAAGAAACCGATAGTCATGGATTCATGTTACAACAAATCGCACGTTTTTTTTGATACCAGCGTACAAAAAGGGGTTCTAAAAAATAATCCGACCATATGTTCATCGATGCTATTATTAGCATCGGGTATTGAGCTAGCTATTTCTCAGTATCAAAAAAATGAATTAGTTGAGGAGTCGATTACGTCATTAATCGATCAAATAAGCCGCCTGCGCTCTCATGTGGGTTCTTCCAGATTTTTTCAACCGCCTTCAGCGATAGATGAGTTAATGGATGCATTGGGAGTGAATAGGGTCTCGGATAACCTACTAGGACATAAATAATATCGTCTATATTAATCTAACGTTTTATGCTAAATTTATCATGTGTTTTTTGGAAAAAACGAAACCGTGATAGTAAGCGTAAAGAATGAATATCTCAGCACCTTCCTCTATTATTCTGATTGATGGTTCTTCGTACCTCTATCGCGCCTATCACGCCTTACCACCCTTGAGCAGCAGTAAAGGGCAACCAACGCACGCCATATACGGCATGATTACTATGTTAAAAAGCATGTTTGATCGATATCAACCAGAAAAAATGGCCGTTGTTTTTGATGCGAAAGGTAAAACATTTCGATCTGACTGGTATCCTGACTATAAAGCGCATCGCCCACCGATGCCGGAGGATTTACGTCAACAAATTGAATATATTCATCAAATGGTTACCGCCATGGGACTACCGCTACTCTGCATTTCAGGCGTTGAAGCCGATGATGTGATTGGAACATTAGCGCGACAAGCCACCGAGAAGCAACAAAATGTCATCATTGCCACGGGAGATAAAGATCTCGCGCAACTCGTCAATGAACATATTACGCTGATCAACACGATGACCAATAAAAAAATGGATCGCGCGGGGGTAATCGAAAAATTTGGATTACCCCCAGAAAAAACTCAATCGATTATCTTGCTTTAATGGGTGATACTTCCGATAACGTTCCTGGTGTACCTACCGTTGGTCCAAAAACAGCGATTAAATGGTTATCTATGTATGGATCTGTCGAAAATATTATTGCGAACGCAGAGATCATAACGGGAAAAGTTGGGGAAAATTTACGCGCAAATATCGACCAACTACGCTTATCTAAGAAACTCGTCACGATTGTAACGAATGTTGAGCTGCCCTTTACGATTGACGAACTGGATCGAAAACCATTCGATATCGAAGCACTGCTAGAACTCTACACTGAATTAGAATTTACCGCTTTTGCGTCGGCATTACGCGCGAAAGCAGCCGCACAAAAACCACAAAAAAAATATCACACGATTTTATCGATAGCTGATTTAACGATGTGGGCACATCGCTTAGCCACCGCGGAAACCATTGCTTTCGATACTGAAACAACAAGCATCGATTATATGCATGCCAAAATAGTCGGTTTTTCTTTTGCTATCACGCCACACGAAGCCTGTTATGTCCCGATTGCTCACGATTATCTTAATGCACCGAAACAACTTTCGTTTGACGATGCGTTTGCCATCATGCGGCCCATATTAGAAAACCCACTTCACCGTAAAGTGGGTCAAAATATTAAATATGATTATCAAGTATTAAAAAATCACGGTATTCATTTGAGAGGTATCGCCTCGGACACCATGTTGGAATCCTATGTGTATAATAGCATCGCTAACCGGCATGATATGGATTCACTCGCATTAAAATACTTGCACCACTCCACTATCACTTACGAAGATGTCGCCGGAAAAGGGGCAAAACAAATCCCATTTAACGCTGTCACCATTGAGCGCGCAACAGAATATGCGGCCGAAGATGCCGCGATTACGCTAGAACTCCATCATTATTTTTCCCTGCATCTGTCAGATACACGACGCCAAGTCTTAGAAAACATTGAAATACCCTTGATTCCAGTATTAGCCGATATGGAATTACACGGTGTGTGTATTGATGAAGAGACATTGCGTCAACACGGTGATGATTTAGAAAAACGCATGAAAATTCTAGAAACAACTATTTACGACAGTGCCGGAGCAATATTCAATATTAACTCCCCTATTCAATTGCAAGAAATTTTATACGAAAAATTAGGATTACCCATACTGAAAAAAACACCGAAAGGTCAGCCCTCTACTGCCGAAGAAGTATTAAAAGAACTCGCTTTGGATTATCCATTACCACAACACATCGTTGACTATAGGCAACTCAGTAAATTAACGTCTACGTATACAGAACAATTGCCCAAACAAATCAATCCAAATTCTGGACGCGTTCATTCTTCCTTCCACCAAGCAGTGACAGCAACAGGACGTTTATCATCATCTCATCCGAATTTGCAAAACATTCCGATACGAACAGACGATGGAAAAAAAATTCGTCAAGCATTCGTTGCGCCAAAAAATTACACATTGATTTCTGCCGATTATTCTCAAATTGAATTACGGATTATGGCGCATTTATCAGGAGATAAAGGATTGCATGACGCTTTTCATCAAAACTTGGACATTCACCAAGCAACTGCTGCTGAAATTTTTAATGTGTCTTTGAATGACGTCACTTCATTACAACGCCGCAGCGCGAAAGCGATTAATTTTGGTTTAATCTATGGCATGTCCAGTTTCGGTTTGGCTAAGCAATTGCGTATTGAACGTAATGCAGCACAACAATATATCGATCGTTATTTTGAGCGTTATCCCGGGGTCAAAAAATATATGGAGGACACTCGCGCCTTGGCGCATGCGCAAGGGTATGTTGAAACCTTGTTCGGGCGTCGTTTATATCTCCCGCTCATCAACGTACAAAACAAAAGTCAACAACAAATGGCCGAGCGCACCGCAATTAACGCACCGATGCAAGGAACCGCCGCTGATATTATCAAACGTGCTATGGTTGATGTTTACGAATGGCTTAAAGAATCAGCGCCCGAAACAAACATGATCATGCAAGTGCACGATGAGCTTATTCTTGAAACCCCAAAAATTAACGCCTCCGCGATCGCTCTTGAGATTAAAAAGCGAATGGAAAATGCAGTTGCCTTATCCGTGCCCTTGATTGTGAACATCGGTATTGGCGACAATTGGGGTGAAACAAAAAACGTTATTGCGTTTTCGTAGATTTTTCCTATAATCAATTGTTCTTTGCAATAGATTTCTAGGACAGTGATCTTTATGTACCATTATCAAGCTAACGATCCCGTCAATATTTCTATTCAAAAATACGGCTGCATTTAGCCGAGTACGACCAACACAAATCTGCTTACTCTCGCTATTTTCGCTTTTCTCCTGCCATAATAAAATATCTCAGGCGCTTAGCGGAAATAACAGATCGTGATGACCTGTCTTCAGAAGAAAAAAATGATTTATTTAATCAATTGGTGGAATATATCGCGACACTCAATATCGATAAGCAACCGAACGCGACGTCTACGCTGAGCCGAACCAGTGACTGCATCTTGAATGTTCTCAATGAATTTTATCCTGGTCAACCGTTTGATACGGCGCTCTTCGCCCGCAACCACGGAAGAGTAAAATCCACGGTGTTTAATCAGTTCGTCCAAGGCGTACAAACCTTATATTCTCAAGGTTTTTTATCTGGAGATAGCGCGCAAAAGGATTTGCTCACGCTTGCAAAAGACAGCGGATGGAAAGCGGCTGCGGTAGCTAAATCACTGGCCGAACGTGATCATCAGAATTTGTGCGCTCCTGATGAAAGTAAAACTAGCCCCGCCATTTTTATGCAACCTCTAATAACCGCACAAAGTAATCAAGAAAATTTGTTTAAAGATGGCTTTGAAGAAATTTTTATGGAAACTCTCCACGAAGTCTCTAAAACAGTTTCTACCGCACGTGATGAAGGCTACTATGAAAAAACACCGACGCAAAAAAGCATGCAATTTGCTTCTTTTGCGGCTATTGCCGGCGTGCTTCAAGCCGTGAGCTTTCTAGTCGCTCCTTTGACGATGGGTATTTCTATTCCAGTCACCTTCGGGGCTATCGGTCTTTTTTATAGCGTATCGAGTATGATCTATAGAAAACAATTCATCGCACGCTACGACTGCATTGAAAAATATGTAACCGCCGCCAATATAGACGATCTGAAAAATAACATCCGTGCTCTTTCTGATCTCTTGATTTCGATATATCAGAACACTATCCATACCTTAGACAGTCATACCCGCCTCGAATTTATTCGGTGTTTGGTCTCAACAATTATCGAATATATTGGCGACAAGGCTCCATTATCAAGCGAAACAAATACGGGGAATCTTTGGAGTCCTAACGAGCTTATAAATGCCAGTTACCGCAACAATAATCTATTCAATCAAAGCATGTTGTTTACCACACCCACTCACGGAGGAAGTAATAGTCTTTTCACGGTAGTTGGTTCAAAATAACCTTGATGTCTTAGTATAGCCATTCGAGTCATTACCGTTCTCTATGAAGACCAATAGGCGTGTACTGACAAGTAAATGCAAATGGCTGAATTACGTCAGATTTTTTAAGATGAACATACCCACTAGAATTTCCCTGAACCAAATGACTAACATCGGTTAATAAATCAACGGCTTGTAAATAATCTCGGTGTGGAGACTCCCATGAACTGATTTGGATGACCGCTTTTCTCTTTGCTTCTTGCTCATCTTGCGCAACCACAAAAACATTTTGATGCAACTCAGTAAATTGCTGACTATCATACCCCCCTAAATTTACAAAATAGAGATGATTTTCTTGCGCGACAGGAGGTTTTTCTTCAATAGAAATAGCAAAGTCTTCAACCGATTCTAAAACACCCCAAGCATCAATGTGTAAACTTTCTGGCAGTCCCCACCAACGTTGACGCAACGCCTCATGCGTCTCTTGAATATCGGTGGCAACAAGAAAACGCATATCATGACATTCAATCAATGAATTTTCATGTTTACCACCAATGTATATCACAAAAAGTTTTTTGTTCATTATTCACATCATTAATGTTAAGAGCGTATCAGGCACTCTTGGATGATGTTATACACTGCTCAAAACCATAATTAACCTTTCCTTTGTAAGACTGCTCATAATAAAATTTGTGGATACTCATTATTTGTTTGCCATGATCATCTTGATCGACAACAACAGAAGCAATACCAATTCCACGATCATCAGGATCTTTTTTCTCCCCTGTCGCTTCAAAATAAAGGGCCAAATCATTGCCACGGGCAGCGGCCATACCAACATATGGATAAGGAATATCTTGAACAGAAAATTGAATATCGTAACTTGAGTAACCTAAGTTAGGAAAACTTGCTTGTTTCACTAATTTTAATGACAAAGTAGCATCAAACGGGCCATCACTATGATCATTTAAATGACAATGATAGGTCCCACTAAAATCTGCTGAAAAAACAGAAGTCGATAACATCATGATAAACAGTCCAAATAAGCCGCTCTTGTTCATAGATTTTCTCCAAAATGATAACCCCCGAGAATCTATCATAGGTCATAATAAAAGAATAGAGGTCATAATAAAAGAATAGGGGACATTGATATAAGTACAGATGAAGAGTCATGATATTCTATGCCAACTAATCTACCCCTTGATAGACTTTAGACAGCTGGCTTTTCTGATTCTATCGGCAATCCCTTGCCATTCTGGCAGCGCCGGCACTTGCTCAATCCAAATTTCGTCGCAACATAACTTATCCGCCACATGCAGCTGTTCGTATAAACGATGAGCGTACGCGCAGGGTTCTAGCGGCATCACAATCCAATGGGTGGTGTCAGGATTAGGCATAATATGTGGATATGGGATTCGAGAATCATATATTTTGATAAGATGTCGTTGCGGTTTTCGTCGACTTAAAATAACCGTATTTTTAACGGTGGCTCGCTGATCTATTTCAGCCGCCGAGAGTAACTCCATCGTCGTTTTAGGGGCATAATGTGATGGCAGTCCGCCAGAGACACGAATGACTTCCTTGTTTTCTGATGATTTACCGACAACAACATCGAGTAAAATGTCATCTATCATAGACTGGCTGATCATACCAGGCCTCAAAATACAAGGAGACCCTCCCGTACAATCGATAATGGTTGATTCAATACCAATCGCACAAGAGCCGCCATCAAGAATCAGATCAACCGCATCGTTTAAATCGTCACGAACGTGATCTGCAGTCGTCGGGCTGATGTATCCAAAACGATTAGCCGAAGGCGCAGCCAACCCTCCATTAAAACGGTCAAGTATTTGTTGTGCAATAGGATGATTCGGAATGCGAACAGCAACAGTATTTTGGCCACCTGTGACGCATTCCAATACACTGGGGTGTTTTTTTAAAATTAACGTCATCGGACCTGGCCAAAAATGTTCTGCCAACACGAAAACATAGTCAGGAATGTCGCGCGCCCACTTATCCAAATCACCCAAATTTGCGATATGGACAATTAATGGATGATCGGTAGGCCGCCCTTTAATTGAAAAAATCTTACTCACTGCCGTTTCATTTGATGCATCTGCCGCTAAACCATAAACGGTTTCCGTAGGAATAGCGACAACCCCACCGCTTTTTAGGCAAGCAATAGCATCGTCAATGTGTGCTTGGCGAATCCAAGGGCGCATAGTAAACTACGTTAAATCGATTAATAGCAGAAACAGTATGGTGCCAGAAGACGAACGCGCAAGCAATACGCCACCATTCGCTACTGCACTAGGAAAAGAATACCTAGAACTACCGCATGACTTATATATCCCACCGGATGCGTTAGAAATATTTCTTGACGCATTTGAAGGACCTTTGGATTTTCTGTTGTATCTCATCAAAAAACAAAATTTAGATATTCTAGATATTCCGATTGCTAATATCACCGAACAGTATCTTGAGTACATTCGACTGATGGAAGGACTACGTTTCGAATTGGCGGCAGAATATTTAGTCATGGCCGCAACCCTTGCCGAAATCAAATCACGCATGCTATTACCGAAACCACCCTCAATCGAGGGTGAAGAATCCGATCCGCGTGCTGAGCTTGTTCGCCGCTTGCAAGAATATGAACGCTACAAAAAAGCGGCTGAACATATTGATCAACTTCCTCGGATGGAGCGCGACACCGTTAAAGCTTACGTTAATTTGCCAGATTTAGGAGAACAGCGTCAATGGCCAAACGTGGAGTTAAAGGAATTACTCTTGGCTTTTCAAGCAGTATTGAATCGCGCATCGCTCATGAAAACACATCTTATCCGCTTGGAGCCGCTATCTGTCCGCGAACGGATGAGTCTTATTTTAAATACCTTGGGGAATGATGGTGAGCTAGTCGTTTTTCAGCAACTGTTCACCCTGACCGAAGGTCGTGCTGGCGTGGTCGTTAGCTTTCTTGCTTTACTGGAACTGCTAAGAAATTCAGCCGTTGAAATGGTACAGGCAGAACCTTTTAGCACGATTTATCTCAGGGCAGTGTAGGCATTTTTACTAAAATCGTATAGAATTCTTGGTTCTTGTCTTCATAGGATCGTCCATGCATACTGGATTATATGATGAACACCTTGCCTTGAAGGGAAAAATCGTTGATTTTCATGGCTGGTCATTGCCCTTAAATTATGGCTCTCAAATTGAAGAGCACCATGCTGTTCGCAGAAAAGTTGGGATGTTTGATGTTTCTCATATGACAGTCATCGACCTCCACGGCGAAAAGGTTGTCGCTTACCTACGAAAAATTTTATCTAACGATATTTCAACGTTAACTTCTCGTCGAGCTCTGTATAGCTGCATGTTAAATGAACATGGCGGTGTTATCGATGATTTGATTGTCTATCAATTCAATGATCATTATTTTCGTTTAGTCGTCAACTCTGCAACGCGCGAAAAAGATTTGGACTGGCTAAAAAAATGGGCGGTTGAATTTTCGGTGTCGGTGGAAGAAGCCCAGGATAAATGTATCATCGCCGTACAAGGACCGGAGGCTTTAGCCATCATTCAATCCATTTTTTCCGAAGCAAGAACGCAGATTTCTGAACTAAAACCTTTTCACTTTATCCAAATTAAGGATTATTTTATCGCACAAACAGGATACACCGGCGAAAAGGGCGTAGAGATTATCGCCTCACCCGCGCAAAGTATCGTTTTATGGCGAAAACTCCTGGGAGCAGGGGTTCAACCCTGTGGTTTAGGTGCTCGCGACACCTTACGTTTAGAAGCAGGCTTGAATTTGTATGGCAGTGACATGGATGACAAGACATCCCCCCTAACCTCTAATTTAGCGTGGACGGTGGTGTTTAGCGATGATCGTGACTTTATCGGTAAAAAATTCTTAGCAAATGAAAAAAAAGAAGGCATCACTGCCAAGCTCGTTGGCCTTATTCTAAACGATAAAGGAGTGTTGCGTACTGGACAAAAAGTGGTACTCGCCGATGGTCGAGAAGGGATGATTACCAGTGGTGGTTATTCTCCTACGTTAGAAAAAGGCATTGCTTTGGCACGTTTACCGTTACCATTGACAACAGCCCATGTTGACATTCGCGGATCTCTAAAATCGGTCGCTATCGTAACACCGAATTTTGTTCGCCACGGCACACCCGTTTATAAACCATTAGTACTATAAAAGAGAGGACTCACTATGAGCATACTACCTGAAGATTTGCGATTTACCCCTAGTCACGAATGGGTGCGTGTAGAAGAGGATATCATTGTTGTTGGCATAACGGACTACGCTCAAACGTTGTTAGGCGAATTAGTTTATGTTGAGCTTCCTGATGTTGGCGATATTATTAACCAAGACGAAGATTGTGCGGTGGTTGAATCAGTCAAGGCCGCATCGGATGTTTATTGTCCGGTCGCCGGTGAAATCATAGAGATCAATGATGACCTAGAAGATGAACCAAACTTGGTGAATGACGATCCGTATGGAAATGGCTGGCTGTTTAAACTTCATATGGATAAACCGGAGCAGCTGGACGATTTAATGACGGCTGAAGAATATCAAAAACAAGTGGCTGATGAAGCACATTAAGTTTTAAGGTCGACATGCCATTTATTCCTCATACACAACACGATACCGAAGAGATACTTCAATCGCTCGGTTGTTCTTCGATGAATCATTTACTCAATGAAATACCTAGCCACATTCCACGCACACGATTAGATGCTATTCCTGAGGGTTTCAATGAATGGGCGGCGACACAATATTTTGAAGCCCTAGCCACTCAGCATCCTGCGGTGAAAAACTACATAGGGGCGGGGGCATATGAGCATCATATTCCTGCGGCTGTTTGGGATGTAGCGAGTCGCGGTGAATTTATGACAGCGTATACTCCTTATCAAGCTGAAGCCAGTCAAGGGAGTCTTCAATTGATCTATGAATTTCAATCGATGATCACCGCATTAACCCAAATGGACGTTTCTAATGCCTCCATGTACGATGGTGCAACCGCCTTAGCTGAAGCCGTGCTGATGGCAGTACGATTACAAAAAAAAGCTGCCAAGCGAATTCTCATTCCAAACAACGTTCACCCCCATTATCGAGATACCCTGCAGTCTATTGTCCAACAGCAAGGTATTGATCTATGCTTTATTTCTTTTGATGAAGAAACAGGCCTTATCGACATCTCTGAACTCAGAACACTCAGTCAACACACCTTTGATGCGCTTATTATTCCATGCCCGAACTTTTTTGGCTGCCTTGAGAGTGTAGATTTTCTCACCGATTGGACTCATGAAAAAAATGCGTTCGTCATTGCCCTTGTCAATCCCATGGCATTAGGCTTATTAAAAGCGCCAGGTGATTGGGGAAATTCAGCGACGTTAAGACGCGGAGCCGATATTGTCTGTGGCGAACTTCAGCCGTTTGGGATTCCTTTGGCGTCTGGAGGACCATATGCAGGATTCTTGTGCTGCCAACAAGCCCTCGTACGACAAATGCCAGGACGCATTGTTGGACAAACAGTGGATAAGGAAGGAAAACGGGGGGTTTGTATTGACATTACAAGCACGCGAGCAACATATTCGACGCTCCAAAGCAACATCAAATATATGCACTAACCAGGGTTTACTCGTTACGGCTGCAACCATTTATATGAGTTTGTTAGGTGCAAAAGGCATTCATGCAACCGCCGTCAAAAGTCATCAAAACCTATCTTCTTTACTGGCTTTATTGAAAGAAAAACAGATTCAACCTAAATTCAGCGCACCCTATTTCCACGAAAACGTGATCCATATCCCTGACGCTAAGAGAATCGTTCAGGCCTGCGCAGAGCGAGGCGTGCTGATCGGTTTATGCGTAGAAGATTATTATCCCGAGCTTAAGGATTGTGTGTTAGTGTGCGTGACAGAAACTAAAACAGCACAAGACTTGCAGGAATATATATCTGTACTGTTTTCTTTCTGTTAATGTATATATACCAACGATGTTGATTTGGTATACTAGATTAAACAGGCTCGCGACGTATATACGCTTGACTTTCTAGGCTCGAGAGCCAAACGACATAGGTTTCCTCGAGCTTGCGTTTAAATAATGCTTGACGAATCTGCTCATCGGTTAGATTTTCCTGAGTGTTTTTAACCGCAACCAACTTAATTAATTGAAAGCCATTCGAGGTACGAATAGGGCCTGCAACATCACCGACTGGCATGTTAATAATTTCATTCGCAAATATTTCCGGTAATTCCGCAATCGGTCGAAAACCAAGATCACCGCCTTGTAAGTTAAACTGACCGACAGATTCGCTAACAGCCGCTTGTTCAAAAGAAAGATCACCGTGTTTAATTTTTTCTAATAAAGCCGTCGCTTTGATTTCTGCTTCATGCACTTGAGCCGCCGTGGGTGAGGTATCTAGTGCTATTAAAATATGTGCCACTTGATATTCTTTTCCTGCCGTTGCATGGGCTAACTGCGAATGCCTATAAAGATCAATATCTTTTTGACTAATCGTGATTTTAGAGGCCAACATGTTTTGAATAAGCGCATGAATACACAGTTGATTCTTTAATTGTTGTTCGTAATTTTCACGCGTTAACCCATCATTTTCTGCCTGCTTAAACAGTTCAGGCAACGTAATATGCTGTTCATCGGCAATTTTTTGGATCTCACGATTAACTTGCGTGCTTGAAATTTCAATATGTCGACTTTCGGCTAATTGCAATTGCACATTTTCCTGGATCAGTTGGTTCAGCACCTGCTCCCGTAAAATATTGTCGGCCGGCGGAACAACATGACGCGCTTCCAATTGACGTTTAATAATAATGATTCGTTGATTTAAAGTGCTTTTTAAAATAGGTTGATCATTAACAACCGCAACAATGGTATCTAACTCAATCCGATGTTTATTTGACGCGTTATTTGCTAGGGCAACCGTCGTCGTGCTTAGGCATAGTATTATTGCCAACAAAGATTTTTTCATGTGACTTATCTCTCTTAATTAAAATGGGCTCAAGAAATTATGGTTATAATTCTCAATATTTTCCGAAATTAATGATGAAGAACCACGACTATTAGCCGCCCCTAGGCCTTTTAATACAAATTGCACGTAATAGACGCGATCAAATTGATTTTCACCATTGTTAACACCAGTCAGTTTTTGATTGACCATAAAACTCACTCCCCAACAACAAGTACTATATTCTGCTCCCAGCATAAAAGAAACCCCATTCGTATAGCTCGTATCCCAGTCAACACTCCCTAGGGTATTCCATTGTACACTCACTGGCCAAGCATAAGAGGCATGAACTTGACTGAGGTTAGCGAGATTCGAATTGTTATCATCGTATTGATCGGTATACAAAGAACCATCACCGACATAGGAATATCCCAAATTAATCACACGACGCTCATCTTTTTTGTAGTGGACCATGATAGAAGCATTTTGAAAGATTTGTTGATCAGCATCATAGGCGGTATCACCGGAAAGCGACCATTGTGTTGAAAAAAAATAATTTGTCTGTGCAACGACAGGCGATGTCGGTTGCGTATTTTGTTCACGACATTCATCCGTATCACACAAGCTCACCTCTCTATCCTCGAAATAAAGAATTTGGCCAAGACTAACGTTCATTTTCTCCATGCCGTTGCGCTGATCGATATAGCGAGTAGTCGCGCCATACGATAACTGGTTAGCATCCCCAATACGATCGACACTACTAAAACGATTATTTTGAAACAGCTGATCATAGGTCAATGTATACAAAGCGGAATCAAAAACAGGCAAATTATTTTGATTTTCATAAGGAACATATAGATAGTAGAGACGAGGCTCAAGCGTTTGCGTGTAAGAATTCCCCCATACCGATGTATCGCGATTAAAATATAAACCGCTATCAATATCGAATAACGGCAAAATACGCGACGGATCACTCGGATTACCCGATTCAGGATGTGATAACTGGTAAGTGGTGGCATCTATTTCTATGCCCGGTGTCAGGTAGCCATAGGTTTTTTTGATGGGAAACGCTGTTTTCGGATGTACATTATAACGATAACCGGTGGTTGGAAGGGTAGATTCATCTGGGTTTTGAGCAATATAAAAATAATCAAATTGCGCAGATCCCCCATAATCGACACCCGGAATATCATCAGGAATATCCGTATTAAATTTTAATTCTGGCAAACGAGCGTATTGATTATAAATGGGATCTTGGTTGATAGGATGTAATGTTTGATAATTATTCAGCAAGGCTTCAAATGACCAATATTCACCATAATAATTAACACGCGCTTGCTGTTGTAATTGGTCATCAGACGAATCATTGGCTTTGATGTCTTCTAAAAAATAATCATCGCTAACGTAAGTATAGTCGATATGTCCTTCCCAATTTTTATCAAACGTTGTGTTATCTAGCCAATGAAACATCCCTCGAGTTTCACTATCATTTTCAAGCGCATCGAGTTGATCACCAGACTCATATTGTGAGACAGCGTCTTTTTTAAACTGCTCAAATTTTCTATCATGGGGAATAAGACCAACATTAAATGTTCCTTTACTGGAAGAGCTTAAATATCGGAAATAAGTTTCGACATATTCTCCACGTTCGTGAAAATAGGTCGGAGAAACAATCATGTCATAATTAGGCGCAAGATTGAAATAATACGGTTGGGTGTAGGAGAAGCCATTCGTTGTCGAATTCGTGACAGAAGGATACAGGAAGCCTGACTTTCGTCGATCATCAATCGGGAAATTAAAATAAGGTAAATACATAATCGGAAGATTTTCTAGCCAAAGAACAGAGTGATATGCCGTACCCTCACCTTCGGTTTTATTTAAATGAATATGTTGAGATGTCAGCCGCCACGCACATGTTTTCCGCTCTGGTGGGCACGTAGAATAACTGGCATACCGAAGGTCTAGTTGATCCGATGCCGTTTGTTCTGCTTTTTTAGCATAACCCCAAGCCATTAAACCACTCTCTTTAACAGACTGTTGACCATTTTTTTCTGACAGAGGTGTCTCAATCGGTTGGATTGTTAAGTCACTAATCGTGATACGGTAAATCACATCGTACAATGAAAAATGACTCACTTGTTCATCTTGAATGGGAACCGTCGCAACATCTGCAATCAAGAGTTTACCTGGCTCTTGAAGTCGAACATTACCCAACATATTAATGTCATTAAGCTCGCCATGATCATCGCGATAAACATGCGCAGTATCCGCAAATACTTGTGTGTTTGGCTGCATAATAACAACATTTCCGGACAACGTTGATCTCCCTTTAAAATAAAACTCCCCAGATTCGGCTGTAATTTGAAGTGGTATTTTTTCAATAGGCGCTTCCTCGTCCGCCTTAGGTCCTGTGTATAACATAGGAGTCGCCACGTAATATCCACCACACTGATTGGCGGCATCATCCTCAACCCATCCCAGATATTCACCAATATTGATTGTATCTAAAGTGGAAAAATAAGCAGGATCTTCTAATGTATCCGTATACGTTAATTTTTTATCTGACACAGGATTAGTTTTGCGCAAAAACAAACCGTTCTGTGCAAATAGATATCAAGATTAGTAATAAAATAACGCGAATATGCATGAAAATAAAACAGATCCTTTACTCTCAGAAGTGTTGCAGGTAAATTTAAAAGCACACAAGTCTACCGCAAATCTTGATACACAACAATTTATGAAAGCACTATCTTTAGAACAATTTGCATGGATTAATACGCATTATTCCATCAATCGATATGAAGCATTAGTGGGTGATGCTGGTTTTAGACAGTATTTTCGTTTGTATACGACAGAAAAAACCTACATTTTTATGGATTCCAGCGCGGAATCCTCTATCTATCAGGCATTTATTCAACAAACACGTGATTTGCAAAATTGATTTATCCTCCCTGCCACATTTATTGGCACAAGAAGATAAACAGTCTTGGGCCATCCTTGAGGATTTTGGCGACGATCTTTTATGGCATGTTTTTCGGTCATCTACAACCCCCTTGATTGACGCCGATAGATATTATCGACAAGCGATTGAGCAGCTCATCGTCCTACATCAGCATTCAGGACAAGGATACGGACGTTATAAAATTTTAAATGCCTCAACATTGCTGGAAGAATGCTATGATTGGCAAGAATGGTGCTTAAAAAAATTATATCACTGCACGGGCTCTGCCGAACTGAATAACTGTCTTGAACGACTTATTGAGGTGATCGCGACACAACCGTATGTTTTTATTCATCGTGATTTTCATTCCAAAAATATTCTTAAAAAACAGGACGGGGCTATTGGAATTATTGATTACCAAGATGCCATGCCCGGGCCAATGACCTATGATATTGCATCACTATTACGGGACTGTTACGTTGACTGGCCGGAAGAAAACGTAACCACATGGGCGTTGTATTACAAAAATCTTGCAGAGAAACACCGTTTATTAACGAAGGATGTCAGCGATCAAGTATTTTTGAGATGGTTTGATTGGACAAGCCTTCAGCGTCATCTCAAAGCACTGTTAACCTTCGCACGAAAATCATTGCGGGATAAAAATGATGCGTACCTAACGTTTATCCCAAGAACATTAGGGTATCTAAACACTATTTCATCACGCTATTCGGAATTGCGGCCATTGACAAACGTCATACAAACCTTACAAAGGAAAAGCGATGATTAAAGCGATGATTTTAGCCGCCGGGCGCGGGGAACGCATGAGAGGGCTAACAGAAACACTCCCTAAGCCCCTACTATCCGTTCATGGAGAACCTTTAATCGTACATCATATTAAAAAGTTAGCGACTGCGGGAATAAAAGATTGCGTTATTAATCTACACTATCTTGCTGACACCATTCCTGAACGATTGGGAGATGGGCGTCAATTTGGTTTGCGCTTACACTATTCTTATGAAAAAGAAAAACTAGAAACCGGCGGTGGTATCATTCAAACGCTGGAATTTTTCGATAATCACCCCTTCCTTTTAATCAGCTGTGATGTTTTTACAGATTATCCTTTTCAAACATTACTATCGATGACAAAAAACACCTCCGAATCGTTAGCACATCTCGTGATGGTTGATAACCCAGTGCACCATCAAACGGGAGATTTTGCGATAGGAAAAAATGGGTTGTTATCGTTTGACGGCGATAAATTAAATTATGCTGGCATAGGATGGTACCATCCGGCTCTGTTTTCGGGCTATGCCCATGGCTACCGTCAATTAGGCGATATCCTATCATCCGCCATTAAACTCTCCCGCATCACAGGAGAGCACTACGCGGGTCAGTGGATTAATGTTGACACACCGGAGCGGTTAAAACTGGCGAATGATTATCGTCTCGTATCAATATAAGTTCGCCCCCACTGACGGATGTTTTAGTGGAGAGCGTTATATTCGATGGTAAAGAATGCTCAAAACGCGCAACAAGCTCTATGCTATTAATATGATGCTTGACGGCACCACTTTCAGCCTTGACACTCAGTGTTCCAACAAACAAAGGCAAGCCCTCGGGTTCAAGAAAATAGTGGGTTTGCCAAAGTTGTAGCACCATAAAGGTCTGCGGAAAATCATCAAAAGCTTTATAAAAAATAAGAGTTGGTGACTTATCGTCTAAATATCGCACTTTAACGTTAGGATGTGGTGTAGGTGGTTTTTCTTCGATATTTTCTAATTCCAACACCCAATTATGAGGTTCTCGTAAAGAGTTCCAACCTTGGGACGTCAGCAATGCTGTAATACTATCTCGGTTACCCATCCAGTGGAGATTTAACAACTCTTTTGGCACCCCCAATCGATTCGTTGTAATACTAGGAAGCTCAGGAGAATGGTTATTCCACCAGACATGGGTATCCATATCTATGCGTGTGATTTCTGGCTGAGGACTTAATCCATAATCTGAGAATAAACGGTATTGAGCGTGTTGATAATAACCCCCAGTAAAAATAAGTTGAATCCCCATTAAAAGAGGCAAAAGCTTGATCGGTTGAATATTTTGGGTAACACGCCGTTGATAAAAAAATGCCATCAGCAATAAACACGACCAACCTAATAAAATACTCCCGACGACATCTGTCATCCAATGCACGCCTAAGAGTAAACGCGAACAAGCGACGAGAAGGATTAAAATGATGGCGCCGAGATAAAATAAGCATCGAGATTTTACCCGCAAATGCGTTGCCGCTAAATAAGCCAATCCCCCATACAATACCATGGCCATCATGACGTGGCCACTGGGATAAGAAAAACCATGAATATCATCCATTCCGTCGAGAGGACGATGAAACTGAATCCAATCTTTTAAAAAATAGGCACTAAAAACACCTAAGCAACAGGAACCCAATAAAAAAAATACCGCGCGCCAACACCGGTGATACGCCATCCAAACGCTTGCTAATAACACCATAACGAGAATAATCTTTTTTTCACCCATCATCGTTATCATTAGCATGACATGATCTAGACTGGGAGTACGCAAACTTTCAGTGAGATGATGTAATTCACTGTTATAGAGTAACAGTGACGGCCAATGTAAAAATACGCCAACGGTTAGCACAATAAAACCACTAAAAATGACAACAAAGACAAACAACGTTCCTAACTGTCCACGAGGATGGTCAGTTTGGTGATGATGCATCCAATGACGAATCAACGATAGAGAAGGCGTTTCCTTAATTTTTGTCCAAAGACAGGAAAGCGCATTTTTGACAACTTCATTAATATGTAAAATCAACAACTGAATAACCCAACCCGCAATGATAGCGATCACTAATGTCATAAAAGCATAACGAAATAGGTGATCGGTAATATCCGATGATAATTGAAGTGACGCTTCACCCAGTAAAACCCCGGGTAATAAATAAACGATAGACCATGTGAATGCGGATAACGTATCAATCAGATAAAACTTGCTCGGTGACATGCGCATAGCACCCGCAATAATCGGTGCAAAAGCACGTAACGGACCGATAAATCGAGCAAAATAAATGCTTTTCCCACCATGCACTTCAAAAAAATATTGGCCTTTGTGCAACCAATGGGGATATTTTTTAAATGGCCAGACGTGCTTGATATTATCTTTTAATAAATACCCCAACGTAAAATTAAGCGCATCTCCACACAACGCACCACAACCAGCCCATAACGCCATAGGCCAATAGGGCAGCAAATCAGCCCCAATAAAAATACCGACAGCGGTCATCACAATCGTGCCAGGAATAAAAGATCCAATGAGCGTCATCGATTCACCGGCAGACAGTAAAAATAAGGCGAATCCTGCCCAGGTAGGATGCTGATAAATCCACAGAACAAGTTGTCTGATCAATTCATGAAACACAATTATCTCCATAGGCTCATTGCAACTGGCTGATTATCTCGGGGTCAGATCGTAAGTGCAACTGGTTTTGTATACATCCGGCCAATTGCTGTTGAAGCGTTTTCAGTTCCACAATGGGAATGAACGCTTTGAGTTGCGTCATTTTCAAGGCTTGGTAACCACAAGGGTTGATATCCCGAAAAGGGGACAAGTCCATATCCGCATTAAAACTTAAGCCATGAAAACTACAACCTTTTTTAATCCGCAACCCGATAGAGGCAATTTTTTCTTCTCCAACATACACCCCTGGACGTGAACAATCATTTCTAGCCTTAATCCCATAGGAGGCCAGAAATTCAATCACGCCGTTTTCAAGTCGTGATACAAACTGTCGTACGCCTATGTTTGCTCGTTTCAAATCAAATAGTACGTAAATAATAATTTGTCCTGGGCCATGATAGGTCACTTGTCCACCACGGTCTGTTGATACGATGGGGATATGGCTCGCGTTTAAAATATGCTCTGGTTTACCGGCTTGCCCCTGAGTAAACACAGGAGGATGCTCAAGCACCCATAATTCATCCGGCGTGTGTTGATTGCGCTGCACGGTAAAATCATGCATCTTTTGCCATATATCCAAAAACTCTTTCCGTCCGAGGTACTGAATGTTCACCACTATAATGCCATCGTCACGAGAGGTTCTTGACTTAAGGCGTGATAAATACTATCTAGTTGCTGCTTGCTTTGCGCGGTAATCGTGATACTCAGTGCTAAATAATTGTTATCTTTGCTGTAGCGTTGTCGAACCGATGTTTCATCAAAGGACTCCGAAAGCTGTTGTTTCATAATACGTAGAACAGCCGTTTGATATTCCTGAGTCGCTTTTCCAAAGGTTTTAATCGTAAAAAGGCAGGGAAAATCAATCCGTGATGTTTCTTGGTGTTGATGGGGTTTATGCATAGTGTTTCTCAAGGTTATTTTTATACCATTCAGTGGCTTTTTTGTAGAAGATGCCAACGTTTCCATGACTAATCGGCCGCTGATCTAGCATAATGACCGGAACAATTTCGGACACTGACCCCGTCAACCAAATCTCATCGGCATCGACCAGTTCGGTGGCGGCGATCATTCGCTCTGTGATCATGATATCCTGTTGACGGAGTAAATCGATGACCAATTGCCGCGTAATACCCGGTAAAATATTCGCTGATAAAGGCGGGGTAAAGACGTGATTATTTTTCACAACAAACAAATTGCTGGCGGTTCCTTCTAAGGCAAACCCTTCACGAATAAAAATAGCATCGTGAGTATCAAGACGCTGTGCGGCGTCTTTGGCAAGAACGTTGGCTAACAATGTCGTCGCTTTAATCCGACACAGATTCCAACGAATATCATTCACCGTAATCGCACGAATGCCTTGTGACACGTCTTTCTTCGTCACCGGCAATGCAGCTACAAAAATGGTGGGAACGATGGCGGCTGGACTGGCATGTAAACGCTCTGCGTACGCGCCACGTGTTACTTGCACATAAATCATACGATCACCCTCATGGGGGTACGATAATAATTGATTGAAAATATTCACCCACTCAGCATGATCAAGCGGTTGCGGAATATTGATTGCGGCCAAACTATGCGTTAACCGATCCAAATGTTCTTTTTCGGCAAATAATTGATTTTGGTACACAGGGATAACTTCATAAACACTGTCTCCAAACAAAAACCCCCTATCTAAGGGAGAAATGACCGCATCATGAATGTCAACATAATCGCCATTAAGATAAACAATCATATGTTGCATAATATACACCTCGTTAGTTTACTGCGTTGATTCACTATGCACAGGCACAGGGATATTTTTTATCGTCACCACAATCCGGCGATTTAAACGACGCCCCTCAGCCTCAGCATTACTGACCATGGGGTAACTACCACCATATCCTTTTGATGAAAGATGCGTTGAACGAACACCTGACGTTATTAGGTACTGCTGAATCACTTGGGCTCTGCGCTGAGAAAGATCGGTATTTTTTAAGGCATCACCACTGGTATCGGTAAAACTATCTATCCGAATCATGACTTGAGGGTAGCGTTTTACGAGGTTGACGATCGGTGTTAACTGAATTGTCGATTCCGGCAATAAGGATTCTCCCCCAACGCCAAACAATACATCGGATAAATAGGTTATTTTAATTTCATCACCGATATTTAATACCTGCACCGATTCACTCGCATATTGATGTTTGAATTGGGAAGTGAGTACGACAACATTAGGATTTTTTTTCACGGGAGCAATATCATTCCCATTCGTGTGTGATGAACGCGATGCGTGAGAAGACAAACTCGCAGGCATCGTGCACGCGGTCAAGAGCATGCTGCTTAACAACCACAAAAAAAATTTTACTTTCATAGCTTCCTCATTATTTAGGATTAAGCGCTCATTCTGCGCAAATGGACCAATAATAGGGATATCGCCGCAGGCGTAACGCCAGAAATACGAGCAGCCATCCCTAAGGTATCCGGCTTAATCGATGACAGTTTTTGCCGAACTTCGCTCGATAAACCTGATACTTGGCGGTAATCAATACTCTCTGGAATACGCAAAGACTCATAACGCTGTTGACGTTCAATATCGAGCTGCTGACGATCAATATACCCGGCATATTTCACTTGTACTTCGACTTGTTCAGCAATAACCCTATCATTGACCCATGGCGAAAAAATATCTAACGTCGCTAAATCTGCATAAGAAATATTGGGACGTTTTAATAAGTCCAATAATGAGTACTCACGTTCTATCGATTGGCCTAACAGTTTTTCAACGGCATGACCTTTGGCATTGCCAGGTTGAGCCCATGTTGTTTTTAAGCGATGCGTTTCTTGAATGATTTTTTCCATTTTAGTATTAAAGTATTGCCAACGTTTATCATCAATCAGACCATATCGTCGTGCAATCGGTGTTAATCGTTGATCCGCATTATCTTCTCGCAGCGACAAACGATATTCTGCCCTACTCGTAAACATTCGATAGGGTTCTTGGGTGCCTCGAGTAATCAAATCATCAATCATCACTCCTATATACGCTTCATCACGACGAGGAAACCACCCCTCTTGTCCTTGCGCTCGCAATGCGGCGTTCATTCCGGCGATCAATCCTTGAGCAGCGGCTTCTTCGTAGCCTGTCGTACCATTAATTTGACCGGCAAAAAACAAATTTTTGACGCACTTTGTCTCCAAAGTTCCATGTAAGTTTTGCGGATTAAAATAATCATACTCAATCGCATACCCAGGTCGCGTAATATGTGCATGTTGAAAACCCTGAATCGAACGAACAAACGCAACCTGCGCATCAAAAGGCAAACTCGTCGAAATACCATTGGGATAAATTTCAAAGGTGTTCAATCCTTCTGGTTCAACAAAAATCTGATGTTTATCTTTGTCCGAAAATCGAACTATTTTATCTTCAATCGAAGGGCAATACCGTGGGCCTACGCCTTCGATTTTACCCGAATACATCGCCGAGCGATGGAGGTGGGAACGAATAATCTCATGTGTTTTTTCAGTGGTGTAGGTCATATGACAGGAAATCTGTTCGGGATGTTGATCTGGATGACCTAAATAGGAAAAAACCGGACAGGGAGTGTCGCCTCTCTGCTCGGTCATCACAGAATAATCCACACTACGCGAATCAATACGAGGAGGCGTGCCTGTTTTTAGGCGACCGACCTGAAATGGCCATTCTCGTAGACGTTTTGACAACGTCGTCGCAGGAGCATCGCCTGCACGGCCCCCGGCATACGCCTGATCACCGACATGAATAACGCCTCCTAAAAAGGTTCCGGTGGTGAGAACAACCGTATCTGCAAAAATTTTTAACCCTAGTTGGGTGACAACGCCAACAATCCGCTCATTTTCTATGATGACATCATCAACCGCTTGCTGAAATAAGGTGATGTTTTTTTGTGTTTCTAATAAGCGACGAATCGCCCGTTTATATAACTCTCGATCAGCTTGTGCACGCGTTGCTCGAACCGCAGGACCTTTACTTGAATTTAATACGCGAAACTGAATGCCTGCCTCATCAATAGCTTGGGCCATCACGCCACCCATGGCATCAATTTCTTTCACTAAGTGTCCTTTACCAATTCCGCCGATCGCAGGGTTACACGACATTTGGCCTAAAGTGTCAATGTTTTGTGTTAACAGCAACGTATCTGCCCCCATGCGACTAGCCGCCAAGGCGGCTTCTGTGCCAGCATGGCCACCACCAATAACAAGAACATTGTAACGCTTTTCAAGATTCATCGTGTTGCACGCTGCATTCACATAAAATTAACCGGTCATTATACGGCTTGATCAATATTGATTCAACAAGATGTTCATGCCACAATATTATCATGTCACACAACAATGGATGATTCATGTTTTCTTTCAAAAAACCCCACCCACATACGTTTAATGGATTATTTTTTGCTTTTTTATTCGCGCTTTCTAGCCAATATATTGCACGCTTTTCTTGGGTCCAAAACCATGGATTTAGCCCGCTTGTCGTTGCTATTGTCCTGGGGATGATTTACGGTAGCACACTACGCCCGCATCTTCCGCATGAATGGACGCCTGGCATCCAATTTGCAGCAAAAAAAATTCTGCGTTTTGCCATTGTGTTGTATGGATTTCGATTAACCTTTCAAGAAGTCTATCAAGTGGGCTGGCATGGGTTGACTTTGGATATTTTAATCGTCAGCCTGACTATGATCATCGGCACGATTATGGGCATTAAACTATTCAAATTAGATAGAGATTTAGCCATATTGATTAGCAGTGGTGCGGCAATTTGTGGCGCGGCCGCTGTGCTCGCAACAGAAGGTGTTCTTAAAAGCGAAGCCTATAAAACAAGTGTCGCAGTGATTACTGTCGTGGTTTTTGGCACCATCGGGATGTTTTTATACCCTATGCTACAAAATATGCAGGTATTTGATCTGACCGCTACACAATACGGAATTTATGCAGGTGCCACCATACACGAAGTCGCACAAGTCGTTGTGGCAGGAACGGCGGTTTCGCCTGAAGCAGGGAATATTGCCGTGATCGTCAAAATGACACGCGTGATGTTATTGGCGCCGATGTTGATCGTACTAGGATTATGGATAGCCTCAATCAATAAAAACCGATTGTCAACGCCATCTCAAGACAAGCCTTCTCGTCATAACGCGATAAAAAGCATCCCGCTTTTTGCCATTATGTTTATTGTGGTGGTTGGTTTTAATTCTTTCGATTATCTTCCCCACGCAACGGTTGATATGATCAATGTTATCGATACTTTTTTGTTGACCATGGCCATGGCTGCATTAGGTATTGAAACTAATTTCAATAAAATCAAGCATATTGGTTTAAAACCATTCTACTTCGCTGCGTTTTTATTCATCAGCTTGATCGGTGGTGGTTATGGCTTGTATCAATTAATCCAATGAATCCAGAAAAAATTGCCTTACTAAAAGCACTGGATATTTCCGTCTGGAAACAGCGGCCATTAGTCAATACAGATTTAACGTCATCATCGCAAGTATTGTGTCTAGAAAAACTGAGTGAATGCGTGTCAACAATGCCAATTATGTCCTTTACATTCGACACGAACACAAACCGTGTTTGGCACAGGGCATAAACACGCTGAACTCATGATCATCGGCGAAGCGCCAGGTTTTTATGAAGATCAACAAGGGGAGCCTTTTGTCGGGCGAGCAGGAAAACTACTTAACGCGATGCTTCATTCTATTGGTTTTTCACGGCGAGATGTCTACATCGCTAATATTTTGAAATGTCGACCACCGAACAATCGGGATCCACTACCACAAGAAGTATCGGCATGTACGTCCTATTTAGAGCAACAAATTGCTCTTGTGCAACCCAAAGTTTTATGCGCTCTTGGCCGTATTGCGGGGCATTATTTATTACAAACAACAGAGCCACTGAATCGTTTACGCCACAAAAAGCATGTCTATGGTGCAGACAATAGACGATTGTTTATCACGTACCATCCCGCTTATTTGCTCCGCAATCCCCTAGCAAAAGCAGAAGCCTATCGAGATTTACTGCAATTGAAGGAATGCCTGTAAAATTTTTAGAATTTTACAGGATAAAAACTTAAGCATGGATTAATATTGTACCATCCGTTAAAGAGGTCATAAGAATCATGATTAATCCACGTGTTGATATTGCCTTTAAGAAAATTTTTGGTGTTGAAGAAAATACGGATATTTTAATGTCTTAGGGGGTCATTATTCAACGCCAATTGACATTGAAGGGCAAGCCAAAGGTAAAGCTGAAGGAGAAGCGAAAGGCAAAGCTGAGGGTAAAGCGGAAAAGGCGGTAGAGATTGCTAAAAAACTACGTGAATTAGGTTTCCCTTTATCGATCATTGCTGAATCCACAGGGTTAACGATAGAAGAAATTGAGCGTTTGAAATAGGCATGATTTTTATAGATTTTGTTTCAATTGTGAGCGATCCAACATCGAAAAGGTATCGGCATCAAGGATGCTTTGTGTTGCATAATTTTTAAAGTAACGTCGTAGCTTACCTTCTTTTTTGAATCCTAATCGGCGAATGATTTTTAATAAACGATCTTGATTATCTGGAACGTAACATTGAACACACTGAGCACGACGTTTGCTAAAGGCGATATCCACTATCATCGCCATAACATCCCCAACATCATGATTACCGATCTGGCGAAAATCAAACCAGCAACCTATTTGCATATTGGGAACAGCCCAATCCACATTTTTTATCCAAATTTCGCCTAAACTATTTTTTTGTGTTTTATCCCACACCAAAAAAGAAAAGCGCGGTGAGCCCAAAATATTCTGGTTTTCTTTTAATGTTGTCTGAATGTAATGATGCACTTCTTTTTGCGTTAATGATGCGTTGATCCAAGGATACCATGGCCCAACTTCATGCAAAGAATGAGTGATTGTATCAAATAACTTAGCCGTGTCTTGTAAGCGAGGAGCCTGCAAAACGCAACGTTTTGTCTGTAATATCGGCGACAATTCGAATGGTCGAGATCTCTCTTGTATAACATCATCGTTTGTTTTTAGGGAAGCATGTGTATCCCACTGCCATTCTACTTCTAATGGCGGTAAAACAGCGATATCACAACAGGAAAATAACGCCCCATCTGCAGGTAAACGATTGATACAGTCTAAGCAAATTCGATGAAGCGTTGCCTCATACGAATACCCACAACGCTCGGCAACGGCTAGGCTTTTCTTATTTTGAGTTTGAATACAAATTTGCACACGAATCGCATTTAATGCCTGCAATGAAAAACGTGTTAAGGCATTAACCAGCTCCGTTGCCAAACCTTGGCCAACAAATGTACTATCCATCCAATATCCAATTTCTAGGCAAGGTTTATCTAGATTAGAATGTTCATTGAATCCTGACGCAGAAATAACTTTCTGAGAGTCTTTATGAATCACTAACAAGGGAAAATCCCGAGAAGTTCGAGACTGCCAATGCGTGAAGCCTCGGTGAATAAAATCCCTCGTCGCTTCAAAATTGGTACCTCTTGCCCATGGCATCCATCGCTCAAGCGCCGGTAAAGAACGTTCAATTGATTCATGTAACAACACTTCATCCCCAAGTTGTACCGGACGAATGAATAACCGGGGCGTATCTATGTGCTTCAAATCATAAAGAGTAACAGGCATAGCATCCTACTTAACCATGGCAATATTTTTTACAAGAATCTACAGTTATCTTAGTTGATTTTTGACAAATTGAAAAGATATTGTACGCCAACAAACGCATGCGCTAATTGCTTTCATCTGAAAAAGTGGGTAATCTTTGGGCTTCGCTCCAACTATCTAAAGCTAAGATTTTTTATGTCAATTGAAAACCTACGTAATATCGCCATTATTGCCCATGTTGATCATGGAAAAACAACACTTGTTGACTGTCTTTTAAGACAATCTGGAACATTATCAGCAAAACAAGACAGTGAACGAGTAATGGATTCTAATGCGCTAGAGAAAGAACGAGGGATTACAATTTTAGCGAAAAACACAGGAATTGTGTGGGATGGTTATCGCATCAATATCGTTGACACCCCCGGCCATGCTGACTTTGGTGGAGAAGTCGAGCGTGTCTTATCGATGGTGGATTCTGTACTATTACTGGTTGATGCCGTCGATGGCCCTATGCCACAAACGCGATTTGTGACACAAAAAGCCTTTAAGCAAGGATTAAACCCTATCGTCGTCATTAATAAAATTGATCGTGAGGGCGCTCGTCCTGATTGGGTGATGGATCAAGTATTTGACTTATTTGATCGTTTGGGAGCAACAAACGAACAGCTCGATTTTCCCGTTATTTATACCTCTGCGATTGGCGGTTACGCCAAATTAAATTTGGCCGATCCCGCATTAAATATGGAACCTTTATTTAATGCGATTGTGCAACATGTCCATGCGCCACGAGTGTCGGTTGACGGTCCTTTTCAAATGCAAATTTCATCATTGGATTACTCCAGTTATGTTGGCACAATTGGCATAGGACGGGTAACGCGAGGTAAAATCGCACGTAACTCTCCTGTGACCTTGATCGATCAAGAAGGTAAAAAACGCAATGCGCGTATTTTGCAAATTTTCAACCACATCGGTTTAACGCGAACAGAAACAGACGCCGCCGAAGCAGGTGATATTATTGCGATTACCGGTATTGAAGGTATTCACATTTCAGACACGTTGTGTGACCCTCAATGTCCCGAAGCTTTACCTCCACTATCTGTAGATGAACCAACCGTGACCATGACATTTCAAGTCAATACCTCTCCGTTTGCCGGCAAGGAAGGAAAGTTTTTAACCAGTCGCCAAATTGGCGAGCGCCTTGAAAAAGAGTTATTACATAACGTTGCTCTACGCGTTGAACAAATGAGTGATGCCGACAAATTTAAAGTATCCGGCCGCGGCGAATTACATTTGTCCATATTAATTGAGACCATGCGTCGCGAAGGCTATGAACTCGCCGTATCACGACCAGAAGTGATTATTAAGCAAGTCGGCGATGAACAACAAGAGCCTTATGAACAAGTGATCATTGACATTGAAGATACTCATCAAGGATCAATTATGGAACAGATGGGCTTACGTCGTGGCGAATTAAAGGACATGGTCTCCGATGGCAAAGGCCGCGTTCGTTTAGAGTATATCGTTCCTACACGCGGCTTGATTGGTTTTCGCGCTGAATTTTTAACCATGACCTCCGGTACAGGTATCATGCATACCGTATTTGATCATTACGGCCCATTTGTAAAGCAAACCATTACCTCTCGGATTAACGGGGTCATGATAGCCAATCAGGCAGGAAAAGCATCGGGCTATGCCTTATTCAATCTCCAAGAACGGGGTCGATTATTGATTGGCCCACAAATAGAAGTTTACGAAGGCATGGTGATCGGCAAACATGCTCGCGACAATGACCTCGTGGTTAATGTCTGTAAAGAAAAACAACTCACCAATATTCGAGCATCAGGCTCCGATGAAAATATTATTTTAACCCCGCCGATTAAACTAAGCTTAGAACAAGCCTTAGAGTTTATTGAAGATGACGAGCTGGTTGAAATAACTCCTCTGAATATTCGTATTCGAAAAAAGAAATTAAAAGAACACGAGCGCAAACGAGACGGACGAGCATAATCGATATTTCTTGGTTAAGCCAGCTCGTATATTCTTTTATGTTGCTCTATTCCGGCTAATCGAAATTTTCCTACTTGTTGACGAGGTAGTGTCACCGTGCTACCGTCTTGAGGCAAAGAAAATTGATAGTGCTCTGCATATTCTGAATATGTTAGGGACATCCGGCGTTTTAACATTTCATTGTGTTGCCCTGTACAAGCATGTTGTTGGTATCCGTCAGAAAAAACCCCGCTAAAATATTCTGCAACACAGCCTGAACCGTAAGAAAATAATCCTACACGCTGCGCAGACACATCTTCTGGCGTATTATCGATCAATGAACTGAGCGCAATATATAAAGACGCCGTATAGCTGTTACCGATCGTACGGTTATATTGTAAGCTTGGCGACAATAGTGCCGCAGTGTCTGTCTCAGACGTTGGGTAATGGTTTATTTTGCATAATAACTTATGCGCTTTTTCCGCCAGTTTGGCCACTGGCGTATGATAACAAAATTGTTGATAATCTGAAAAAGACCGCCGTGCTTTCGCATAATAGCGTTGCCAACATTTTTCTAACGACTGTAAATACATTCGGCTGGAATATAGCCCCTCTACTAATGCTTCGTCTCGATAATTGGGTCGCCAAAAATCCATAATGTCTTGTGTATGAAAGCCACTCTCGGATGATAGCGATAGTATTTTAGGGTTCGCTGATAAGAGTAGCGCGACAGCACCACAACCCTGCGATGACTCACCATCACTGCCTAGGCCATAACGTGCCACATCGGCAGCAAGCACAAGAATTTTTTGCGCTGGGTCGCGTGCGATTAATCCTAAACCAAGCTGTATACCGGCTGTTGCTCCATAACAAGCCTGTTTTAACTCAACGGCACGACAACTTTCTGGCAAATTAAGTAGTCGATGAATATACGTGGCAGCGGATTTCGATTGGTCAATGCCTGACTCTGTGGCAAAAAAAATATTCGTAATCATATGACGATTATCATCATTAATAATACGTTCAGCGGCATTCGCCGCGAGTGTGATAATATCTTCATCAACAGCGGGCACAGCCATGTGATACTGACCTAGGGTTTTATAAAATTTATCCACAGGAAGTTCACGCTGCTGAGCAATATGCGCTAAATCAATATACAAGTTTGAGGTAAAAAAACTGATGGCATCAATACCGATATTCATTTTATTTGGTTCCTGTCTTTTTTCGCTCAAGAATCATATGGCTATCCACCAATTCCCCCTGATTGGCAATAGCGCCCAACAACGATAATTCTCCACATAATACCGTGGCTGCCGCAATAATAGCGAGTTTTCGTGTCATTTTTCCAGCATCACTCTTTTCTATTAGTCCCATCGTATATAAGTTTTTTTGAACAAATTCGATGTTTTTTCCATTGCCCACTGTTCCAACAATGAGGTTAGGGAGAGTAACAGAAAAATAAAGGCTATTATCGCGTGCTTCACAGTGTACAATCCCTTGAGAGCCTTCAACGATATTCGCTGCATCTTGACCGGTTGCCAAATAAAAAGCGAGAAGCATATTGGCAACATGCGCATTTGCACTACGCAAACTTCCAGCAGCAATAGATCCAAGCAGGTTTTTTTTTATGTGTAAATGTTCGATTTCCGTTGGGGATGCTTTCAAAAAACGTTGACAAATTTTTTGAGGAACAAACAGCTCCGCAATCACCGATTTTCCACGGCCTAAAATACCATTAATGGCGGATACTTTTTTATCGGTACAATAGTTCCCTGAAATGGCAACATACCGCAACTCTGGATGCTGACGGAGAATCCAGCGTTGAATATGTTCGCTGGCTAATGTCGTCATATTGTGACCCGACGCATCCGCGGTCGTAAACGCTAGACGCAAATAAATTAAATTGCCAATTTGTTCTGGATGAATATGCGTCAGTTTTGCGAACCGGCTCGTTGAGATCGCGATTTTTTCTATCACATCCATCTCATTTAAAATTAACTGAGTGACGTGTTGTGCCATAAAAATGTTATTGGCCTCTAAAACAATAGAACGCGTCATGCAGTCCTGCGTGATAATAGCGCCAATACCGTTCTCACAATAATGGGTCATCCGTGCTCCTCGTGCGACAGTCGCCCACACTGGTGTCTCATAAGTGGCTAAGGGAACCGAGACGTGACCAGAAAACTCCTCTCCATGAATCGCAATAGGGCCAACAATTTTCATCGGAATGTGTGCGTAATCTAACATAGGGGCGGACTCTCAACTTTTTTCACTCAAAGAATACAAGAATTTCGACGGTTGAGCCATAGTCTCTATCTCCATCAATAAAATTAGGTATAACTATAACAAAAAATTAAGGATGAAGTTTTGTACTCAAAAATGTTGACAAAAAATAAGTCTATGATTAAATCACTCTACTACCCGCGCTAAATTAAAAAACCATACGGAGAAAAGCATGAATGAATCAATAGAGCATGGCAATATTGTCATGACAAATAATGTGGGTTATATCGTTGGCGATCGCTTTGAAGAATTAACTCAACTGCGAGGGGTGTTTACTATCACGAAATTCTTCAAAGCTTTGCTCGAAGATAATTTACCGACCTATCGCTCGTGGATTATCGGTCAAGGAATTGATGCGTCCACTCGTCATATTTTACATTTGTGTGAACACTATCGATCAGGGGAGCGATTTCAGCCTACATTCATAGACTCTGGCGAAATATCGACGGTATTCCCCATCGATTGGGAATGGCATCAATTACGTTTTACGGAAGCGACTCGCTTAGAAGCTGAATTAATCCTAGTCGATAGTTCAGCCAGCAGCCTGTTCACCCAGGACTTTATTTTCAATGCCGCACGAGAATTGGTTAAACGTGGATGTGCTCTTGCATTGCCGGGCAGTCTGTTGGTGACGAAACAAGCGCAATTTCAAAATTTTTTGCGCATTTTTCCCTTACCTATTCACGCCGAAGCGCAGTTTCACCTGATGAATGATAACAAACGCAGTCTAAAAAGCACCGTACGTTTTTATCAAGATTATCATTGTGTTTCGGAGCTTAATTTACATTTCGATTTATACGAAAAACCTGAAGCATCTGAAATTATCCAAGAACTTGGAAAAAAAAACATTTGATAGCTTCACCCGCCACACCAACGATATTGAACCCTGTTTCAATACCTAAACTGACGCCGAGCCAATAGGAATTTTACACAGATGGCTAATTATTATATAATCGCCGTCTTTTTTGATAACAGAACGGGTTAGCATGATACTTTCTAACGAAGAAATCCGTAAAATTGCTGATTTGGCTCGCATCCTTGTTTCTGACGAGGATATTCCTGAATTGCAAGAGCGACTGAGTCGCGTTTTAACGATGATCGAACAAATGAATACCATGGATACTGAGGGTGTTTTGCCCATGTCTCACCCCTATGAGGCGACACAACGCTTACGTTTAGATGATGTCACCGAAACCAATCAACGGGAACTATTCCAGCAAATTGCGCCTGACGTTGGACACGGTTTGTATTTTGTCCCATTAGTTATCGAATAAAGGCGTCTTATGCACAACTATACCATTGCTCAATTACGAAAAATGCTTGATGCGAAAGAATTTTCTAGTGTTGAGTTAACACAACATTACTTAAACCGCATTCATCAACATCAAGATACCTTAAATGCATTTATCACTATTTGTGATGAAACGGCACTACAACAAGCCGCAGAAGCAGATAAGCGTATTCAAAAAGGCGATATCGAGCCCTTAACAGGCATCCCTTTGGCACAAAAAGATATCTTTTGCACCAAGGGAATAAAAACGACTTGCGCATCCAAAATGTTAGATAATTTTATTGCTCCGTATGAATCAACCTTAACCCAACAATTCCTAAACGCTGGAGCCGTCATGTTAGGAAAAACTAACATGGATGAATTTGCGATGGGATCATCGAATGAAAATAGTTTTTATGGGCCAACAAAGAATCCTTGGGACGTCACAACCGTCCCAGGTGGATCTTCTGGCGGATCTTCAGCTGCGGTTGCCGCATTACTCAGTCCTGGAGCAACAGCGAGCGACACAGGGGGCTCCATTCGACAACCGGCTGGTCTTACGGGTATATGTGGTATTAAACCTACGTATGGCTCTATTTCTCGATATGGCATGATTGCGTTTGCCTCGAGCTTAGACCAAGCAGGACCGATGGCAAGAACCGCTGAAGATTTAGCTATACTACTCAACTGTATGACTGGTTTTGATCCAAAAGACTCAACATCAGTCGATCATCCTCATGATGACTACACCACCCAACTCAACCAATCTTTAAAAGGCTTACGTATTGGAATTCCTGTGGATTTTTTTGATGATCGCTTAAATCCTGACATGGCCAATACGATACAAGAAGCGATTCGTGTGTTTGAAACACAGGGGGCAACAATACATGATATCCACCTTCCACATAATCATGCCGCGATTGCCGCGTATTATGTCATCGCACCGGCGGAATGTTCATCTAACCTTGCTCGCTTTGATGGGGTGCGTTATGGTTATCGTTGTAACAATCCAGAAAATCTATTGGATTTATATCGTCGCTCACGCAGCGAGGGGTTTGGTGCCGAAGTCAAACGCCGAATTATGGTGGGCACCTATGCGCTATCGTCTAAAGTGTATGATGCCTGCTACTTAAAGGCACAAAAAATCCGCCGATTGATTACACAAGATTTTATTGAGGCGTTTAAAAACGTTGATATGATCATGGGGCCAACATCTCCGAGTACTGCTTTTAAGTTAGGTGAACGTTGCCAAGATCCCGTACAAATGTATCTGTCTGATATGTATACGATTGCGGTTAACTTAGCGGGTTTACCTGGCGCATCTATTCCTGCAGGTTTTATTAATAACATGCCGGTGGGGTTACAAATTATTGGTCATTATTTTGATGAAGCTCGCATGATGGGTATTGCTCATCAATTCCAACAACTCACAGATTGGCACTTACAAGTTCCCTCAAATTTTAAATAAGGTAAAGACTATATGGAATGGGAAACAGTTATCGGTTTAGAAGTTCATGCTCAACTAAACACAAAAAGCAAAATATTTTCGGCCACTTCTACCGCGTATGGCGCAGAACCAAATACACAGGCCAGTGCGCTAGATCTCGCCATGCCAGGAACACTACCCGTACTGAACCATGATGCGGTGATGAAAGCGATTGCTTTCGGTCTCGCTGTCGATGCCCACATCAACCAACGCTCAGTTTTTGAACGAAAAAATTATTTTTATCCTGATTTACCAAAAGGATATCAAATTAGCCAATTTCAGTTACCTATCGTTGGTCAAGGATATATTAACATTCCATTAGACAACGGCGATGAAAAGAGAATTGGCATAACACGCGCGCATTTAGAAGAAGATGCGGGGAAATCGATTCACGAAGAAAACATCAAAAAAACGGGTTTAGACTTAAATCGTGCAGGAACTCCGTTATTAGAAATTGTTTCTGAACCTGATTTACGGTCAGCAAAAGAAGCGGTTGCGTACTTAAAAGCGTTACATTCTCTTTTGCGTTACATCAATATTTGCGATGGCAATATGCAAGAAGGATCTTTTCGTTGCGATGCAAATGTTTCTGTTCGCCCGAAAGGCCAAAAAGAATTTGGCACACGCGCAGAAATTAAAAACATCAACTCTTTTCGCTTTGTAGAAAAAGCGATTAACTATGAAGTTGAACGGCAAATTCAGCTTATTGAAAACGGAAAAACTATCGTACAAGAAACACGTTTGTATAATGCGGATAAAAACGAAACGCGCCCTATGCGCTCGAAAGAAGATGCTCACGATTACCGTTATTTTCCTGACCCAGATTTATTAGCATTAGAGATTTCCAGCGATGATATTGAAAAAATACGTGCCACACTCCCCGAGCTCCCTGAGAAAAATGTTTACGTTATATGACAGAATTTGAGTTAAGTGCTTACGATGCAAAAATCTTGTCGCTTCACTCCCTCTCGCCCTATATTTTGAGGAAGTCATTCATCATACTCACGGATCACACGCAAAATTAGCAGCGAATTGGATTATGGGCGACTTATCTGCGGCGCTCAATAAGTATAATCTTGAGATCTATCAAAGCCCTGTTAATCCAAAAAAAATGGCGGGATTATTGCAACGCATTCTCGACAAGACTATCTCTGGAAAACTCGCTAAAACCGTTTTTGAATCCATGTGGGAAACCGGCGAGGAAGCAGACACCATTATCGAGCAAAACGGATTGAAACAGGTCACGGATATTAGCGCTATTGAAACCATTATTGACAGCGTTATGGCGAGTAATCCTCAACAACTCGCTGATTATCGGGAAGGGAAAGAAGCATTGTTTGGCTATTTTGTCGGGCAAGTGATGAAACTATCGAAAGGAAAAGCAAATCCTCAACACGTTAACGAATTGCTGAAGAAAAAAATGCACCCATGATGAGCTTAGCGAAAGCAACAATCATCGTCATGTTGATTCATTAACCCAACCGCATGCATAAGCGCGTAACAACGATAGTATCGTTTGCGCCCTAATCGTCCACGCATCATCACGCTGTACATAATATAATCTTAATAATAGGCTACTATATATAGTCCATTCACTCCATCATTTAAAGAATAAAAATTACGATGTGGCCAATATCAACCTCTCATAATGACGATGTCGTTACAATATTATCCGTTCCCTATCCTCGGGGAGTTCAGTCTATCGTAAGCTGGCTATTGATCGCCTCTTCTGCTCTCTCAGTTCATGTAGTACTTCTTTTTTTTCTTGGCAACAAAGAGATTGAAAAAAATAACAAGATTACTATCAGCATTTTGCTTAGTTTTTTTTTCTTTATTAACGCTATCGATATTAGGGGTAAATATTATTAATAATCATCGAGAACGAGAGTATTTAAAAAAATTCCAAGCGATCATTGAAAAACCAAAGCGACTTCAGCTCATACAAAGTGCGCTTGCGCATACTATAAAACTAGAAGATAACGAGGCTTGGCAAGACGATATTATTCTGACCGAAGAAGAACTCCCCGAAGTTCAGCGGGGGCTAGAATTTGTTGAACGCTGGACGACATATAGCCATCAATTGGCAACGTTCATTCCTGAGCTTTTTCAGATGGCAACAGGTCAACAATTTATTCCTCGCCCTTGGCAACAGGCTATCGCCCGTTTACTGATTCAAGCAAATATCCCGCCTGTACAACAAATTGAAGATAAATTAATACAATACGAAATTGATAGAACTTATGGCAAAGGTGGCGCATATTATATTAGCACCCATATTGAGCAACAAGGATTAAACCTTATTCCACTGTTTGACTTGGCGAGAAGTAGCCGCATTACGATAGATCTCAATCGATTATTAATCCAAGAAACAAGCTACGAAGAGGCCCTGACACGACTGATTAATGACCCAAGCAATCCTATCGTTTACAATGACTTCAAAAATGTATTTTTACAAACCGTAAAAAAAATATTGTTACACGATACACTACAAACGACCATCAAACTTGCTTTTGGTGCGTTCGGCTGGCAACTCAGTGACCGAATTTTTATAGGCGCAACAGGATATGTTCATGATCCCAATATTTTATCCTGGTCATGGCAAACACCTCTGCTATTTTTAATCACAGGCTTAGGCGCCGCTATTTCGCTTAATATCGGAATTCTAGCCAGCCAATACAGCCTATCACGTTATGATCACGGGGTGCACACGAAACGCTATGAATTATTATGTTGTCAATTATTTTTTTCTGTCACCGTAGTGGATGGCTTATGGCAATTTTTTGCTGATCAGAGCAAGGCTTATGTTGGATTGTGGCATGAAATTAATCCCACATTTTCTGACATCGTCTATCCTTTCGTGGTGTTTATGGCTTACGTAACCCTGAGTTTTTTATTTAAAGCCATACATAATTGGACAAATCGACTCCATATCGAAGGCAGCGAACAAAAAAAGTTTATCTGTAGCAATGAATTTGTAGGGGTGTTAGCACTCACCTATTGGAGTTTTTATTTCGTCTTTGGCCTGATCACTAACGCAGTAAATTTAACGCGATTTACTGCTGGTCATGTGATGGCTGATAGTCTATTGGCTGGCGTATGCTCTGTTATACTTCCTTTCCTTCTAATGCTTGGGCAAAACCTTGTTAAAATCAAGAAACTAGAAAAAGGCATGAATAGTGCTGTCATCAAGACGATTGATGAGCAAAACTCTTCATCATCACTGTTTATTAGCGATGAGGAAAACGCTGTGCAAGAGCCATTGATTTCCGTAACGCCTAATCAAAACATAAAGGACAATTCAAACTGTTTTTATTCAATATTGCGCTCAACAAGTGATGGTTATGACTCAACGATTAAAGCACTTTCGAGCCTTTATCCATAAGACGGTCATAAAGATTGCATTTGCATAGGGAACGTGAAACAATCGTCACGAACATTAGGGGTGCTATAACAAGCTGAGAGGAAGCGATTCCGACCCTTAGAACCTGATCTTGCTCGTACAAGCGGAGGAAAATGTTATGATAGAAAATTTCTTTGGAACCGTTGCGTTCATTACTTCCGTTATTGGTCTTTTTCCACAAATTTATAAAGCGATTAAAACGCAATCGATTCATGATGTCTCTATGTTGATGTTAATCAACTTTCTCATTTGCTCCGTGTCTTGGATTATTTATGGGGCGTATTCAAGTTCATTATATGTCGAGGCAAGTAATATATTAGGCATGGTGAGCTGTATGCTATTAATGGGAATAAAATATTTTTATGATAAACGCCATGTTAAACCTTAAACATTATCGATCGATTTTATGTTTAAATGGTGTGTTACCCCGTGCGGATTTTTTTGCTACTGATCTACCCATCATTGCAGCTGATGGCGCAGCCAATCACTTAATGCAAATCGGTGTGACACCAAAAATTGTAATCGGTGATTTGGATAGTGTCTTGCCTGAATATTTAAACAGCATTCCTAGCTATTATCATTACGACCAAAACTTCTGTGATTTTGAAAAATCACTGCAATATTTGGAAAAGCAGCAACTATTGCCCGCCATCATTGTGGGTGTCAATGGTGGATATTTGGATCATGTTTTAAATAACGTGAATCTTTTTTTAAAAACAGGATGCGTATTATTTGCACCACCAATATACGGCTTTGTATTCGATGCAGAACAACATTCATCCTTAACATGTCCGTTGAACACTAAAATTTCGATATTCGGTATTCCGAGTGCTAATATCACAACAACGGGACTGCGATGGAATTTATATCACGAAAATCTACAGTTTCCAGGAAAAACGTCATGTTTTAATCGAACGCAAGAACCGGAAATAAGAATAGACGTACACAATGGAGCCGCATTAATTTTAGTGTATCTTAAAGAAAGTGAATACTAATACCCAACCGACACGCCATCTTCACTGAGTAACAAACATAACGCATCGATCAGCGCATGATGTGGCGTAACCGCCCATTTTTCACCCATCAGAATACGCGTCGACTGATTATCGTGCCAGTAATCTACATAGACAGGACAATGTCCTCCTTGATAGGGAAAAAGTATTTTTTCGAGCTCACGTAACATTTCTGGTGTCATATCATCAGCAGAAATATGCAACAAAATAGCTTTTGCATGCTGAATACGTGCTTGTTCCAGTGTTTGTATCGATTGTGCACGCAAGCGCAATTGCTCACCGACGGTATCCCAACTGACCTCCCCCGTGACAATAATCAAACGACCATCCACAATGTCATCACGATATTGTGTATAAATATCTGAAAATACCGCCAACTCAAGAGAACTTATACCATCATCTAATGTCACAAACGCCATCCGTTGACCTTTTTTGGTCATCATTGTTCGCAGAGCAACGATGACTCCGGCAATCGTGACGATATGTCGCGAACTTTTATACGGCATTTTCGGGGAATGTCGATATTTTTCTTGCAACTGCGCAAACGTCGATGTCACCATATAGCTTAATTCAGTGGCATAATGACGAACAGGATGCCCTGAGGCATACCAACCTAATACCTCTTTTTCAGCTTGTAATCGCATGTACTCATTCCAAGGGTTGCAAGCAACATAAGAAACAGAGGTATGTAAAAAAGCTGGCGCTTGGCTAAATAAATCAAGTTGCTGGTGACGTAAATCACGTTTCTTTTTTTCTGCCAGCAACATCGCATTATCCAAAGAAGCAAACATACGGCCACGAGGTACTTCAAAAACATCCATCGCTCCCGACTTAATAAGCGCTTCAAGAGCACGGCGATTGCATTTTTGTAAATCATTGCGCTCACAGAAAGAAAATAAATCTGTATAAGGTCCCTTTTTTTCACGTTCTGCCACGATCATTTGAATTGCTGCTTCACCAACACCTTTAATGGCGCCTAGTCCATAAATAATCCCTCCCTGATGATCGAGAGTAAATGTATAAACACCTTGATTGATATTGGGTAATGCGAGAGAGATATTCATCGCTTTCGCCTCCTTTACCATCAAAACAACTTTTTCAGTGTTGTCCATATCCGATGATAAAACAGCGGCCATTAATGCGGCGGGATGATGTGCCTTTAACCAAGCCGTTTGATAAGCAATTAAGGCATACGCGACAGAATGAGATTTATTAAATCCATAGGCCGCGAACTTTTCCATTAAATCGAAGACATTATTGGCAACGTGATGATCAACACCACGCTTGATGGCACCTGCAATAAAAATAGCGCGTTGTTCTGCCATTTCTTCAGATTTTTTTTTACCCATAGCACGACGCAAAATATCCGCGCCGCCAAGCGTATATCCCGCCAATACTTGTGCAATTTGCATCACCTGTTCTTGATAAACAATCACGCCATACGTTGGCTTTAAAATTGCTTCCAAAAGAGGGTGAGGATATTCAACAGACGCGCGCCCATGTTTACGGTCAATAAAGTCATCGACCATGCCAGACTGTAACGGACCAGGGCGAAATAGTGCAACCAACGCAATAATGTCTTCAAAACAATCGGGTTGTAAACGTTTAATCAAATCACGCATACCACGAGACTCTAGCTGAAAAACGGCCTGTGTTTTACACTCCGCGAGTAACGTGAAAGTTTGGGGATCATTTAAAGGAATAGTATTGATATCAAAAATAGTTGACGTACTTAACATTTGCAATGCCCAATGAATAATCGTCAACGTACGTAAACCCAAAAAATCAAACTTGACTAAACCAACGGCTTCAACATCATCTTTGTCCAGCTGCGTGATTAATTGTGCTGAGCCTGATTCGCAATAAATCGCTGTAAAATCAACTAATGTCGTTGGAGAAATGACAACTCCGCCGGCATGCTTGCCGGCATTACGCGCAATACCTTCAAGGTTTTGGGCCAAATCAATCAATTGTTTAACGTCGTCTTCCGTGTCATAACGCTCGCGTAACAGAGGTTCATCCTCCAACGCTTTTTCTAAGGTCATCCCGAGTTCAAAGGGAATAAGTTTGGCAATTTTATCCACAAAACCATAGCCCATACCAAGCACAGACCCACATCACGAACCACAGCCTTAGCCGCCATCGTACCAAACGTAATAATTTGAGCGACACTCTGACGCCCATATTTCTGCGCGACATACTCAATCACACGATCACGACCATCCATACAAAAATCAATATCAAAATCAGGCATAGACACACGCTCTGGATTGAGAAAACGTTCAAACAATAATTCATACGGAAGGGGATCGACATCTGTAATACCCAACGCATAAGCCACTAAAGAACCTGCTCCTGATCCTCGGCCGGGGCCGACAGGAATATTGTTTTTTTTCGCCCATTGAATAAAATCAGCAACAATCAAAAAATACCCGGGAAACCCCATGTCGTTGATCACACTTAACTCTATTTGTAAGCGTTGATCATATTCATTGCGTTGTTGCGTGGATAAATTAATCGTCATCGCCTTCATTCTTTGGCGCCATCCTTCTTGCGCTTCTCGTGCGAGATACTGACCCTCTGTCATACCCTCAGGAACAGGAAAGTTCGGTAAAACACTTGCTCCAAGAGACAATTCAACATTACAACGCTTAGCAATTTCTACCGTATTGACTAATGATGATGGAATATCTGCAAATAAAATCTGCATCTCTTCCGAACTTTTTATATATTGTTCCTCCGTATAAGAAGAGTAGCGATTGGTATCCATTAACATCTCACCACGATGAATGCAGACACGCGCTTCATGGGCTTCATAATCAGCGCGCCGTAAAAAACGGACATCATTAGTCGCTACTAACGGTAATCCTTTAGAACTGGCGAGCTGAATCAACGCAGGATTATAATCAGTTTCATAAGGCTTACCCAATCGCTGAATCTCAAGATAAAAACGATTAGGAAAATGTTGCGCCCAAAACGATAAGAGTGTCTCCAATGAATACTGTTTAGGGTCGATCAGTGCCGCCGCAATATCACTTTCACCCGCAGATGATAAGATCAGTAACCCTTCAGCATAGGTTGCGATATCACGATAAGTGACAATCGGTTTGTCCTGCCGTTGTTCTGTTTGATAGGCCTGAGAAATTAACAAACGCAAATGTTTATATCCAATATCATTCTGACACAAAACCGTTATTCGAAAAGGCTGTGACGGTTTTTTGCTGTTATCTAACCAAAGATCCGCGCCAATAATAGGTTTAATACCAGCCGCTATCGCGGCCTTATAATATTTAACGACACCAAAAAGGTTGCTGTCATCCGTCAATCCAACCGCAGGCATATGAGCATTTTTGAGGTGCTGCATCCATGGTTTGAATCGTAGTAGACCATCGACCAAAGAAAATTCACTATGCGCGCGAAGATGGACAAACGTTGGCGTCATGATAAAAAAGTGTTGGCTATTTAGCCCGATTCTAACATGGTTTATGAATTGACAAATAGTGGTCAAGAGCCCCTAAGGTTTGTTAATATGAAAAAAGCATATCTAATCACCCCGACAAAACAACGACTGATGTTAGAGAAATGAAAAAAAGCTACCAATACTCTGTCCCTGGATCAACGATGATCATGGGGGAACATGCGGTCCTACGAGGGAAAACAGCGCTTGTCGGAGCCGTCAATAAACGTATAACCATTACTCTGACACCACAAAAAAACAATAACGTTGATATTTATTCGACGTTGGGTGAATATCATGGCGCATTACATCAGCTACATGACGCCCCTATTTTTCGTTTTATATTAAGGGCCATAAAATTCCACCACGATAAAATACCTTGCGGCTTTGAATTAAACATTCACTCTGAATTTTCGTCACATATTGGCCTCGGCTCATCTGCCGCTGTTGTCGTAGGAACGCTCGCCTGCCTCATGGATTGGTTATTCTCTTCGCTAGATAAATACCAACTGTTTTTAGACGCACGTCACATGATACAAAAGGTTCAAGGCCAGGGTTCAGGTGCTGACATTGCCGCAAGTGTTTTTGGCGGAATCGTTTTATATCGAATGGATCCTCTTGTTATCCAACCGTCAAAGAATTTTTTTTAACATTGCTTTGATCTATACCGGATATAAAACACCGACATCTGACGTCATTCACAGGGTTGATCAGCAGGTCAAAAAAGAACCTAACAAAAATATGTCAATCAAATTTTCGAAAAATAAATCACTATAGTGAATCTGCTTGGAAAGCAATACAAAAAAAAGAATGGCCAACAGTCGGCGCGATGATGAATGAACACCAAAAATTACAATATGCGCTGGGTGTCTGCGATCAACAAACATCACGATTGTTAGAAACACTGCAAAAAAATCCTCATGTCCTCGGATGTAAAATTTCAGGCTCAGGCCTAGGCGACTGTGTTCTTGCATTAGTCACGTCTGATTTTTCATGGGAAAATAACGAATTTATAAACATCGATACGCAATTATCAATACAAGGCTTAATGAATGAATGCTCGTGAAACCGTCATAAAAATAGTAGGGGTACCGCAACACACGCCGACGAATGAAGCGATAACAACATTTGCACCTGTCAATATAGCGTTAATCAAATATTGGGGTAAACGAGACGATCAACTAAATCTTCCGGTCACCAACAGCTTATCGATTGCCTTGCCCACAAAAGGAACCACGACGACTATCCGAATCAATCACACGACCCATGACACGTATTGGTTAAATGGAGAATCTGTCGATAAAAACTCAGAATTTTTTAACCGCTTACATTATTTTTGTGATCTTTTTCGTTTTCATCCGTCCTACCATTTTGATATTGACACAAAAAACAATATTCCAACCGCTGCAGGCCTCGCATCATCCGCCTCTGGATTTGCCGCCTTAACACTTGCTTTTAATCAGTTATTTCGCTTAACTTTAGAAAAATCAGAACTCTCTATTCTTGCACGACTAGGAAGTGGTAGCGCATGCCGATCCTTATGGGATGGTTGTGTCGAATGGGAAAAAGGTCAACGTGAAGATGGCTTAGATAGTTTTGCACATCCTTATGAAGCAGCAACATCATTTTTAGATTCTATCGGCGTTGGATTATTAATTTTTGCTAAAGAAAAGAAAAAAATGAGTTCACGTGACGCTATGCTAACCACCGTTAAAACATCTCCACTATATTCACAATGGTCGAAACACGTAGAACAAGACTTAACAGACATCAAAAGAGCAATGTCTCAACATGATTTCATTCGTTTCGGTGAAATCGCCGAAAAAAATGCATTAGCAATGCATAACACTATGCTCACGAGCGAACCATCTATTAATTATTGCAACGCATCAACACTCCATTATCGTGAAAAAATTTGGGCGTTACGAAAAACAAAATGTCCTATTTATTTCACACAAGACGCAGGGCCAAATATCAAATTATTATTTCAAAAAGAAAGTTTATCAGTAGTAAAAGAAGAGTTTCCAAGCGCAGAAATTATTTTTTTGAGCAGGTAAAGAACAAAGAGTAAACATCATCGGGACAAGAAAGATCGGCCCCGATGTTGATCACAGTTACATGACTGAAGAAGATGTCACGTCAGCTTTTTTAGCTTTTTTGACACGAGGAGCAGATTTTTTAACCGTTTTTTTTTACGGCTAGTTTAACTTTTTTTACTAGCGGCTTTTTTAACGACAGGCTTGACTTTTTTAACCAATTTTTTTGCAACTGGTTTAGCTTTTTTTACTGCCGCTTTTTTAGCAACAGGTTTAATCGCTTTCGTTAACTTTGCACCCGCTTTCGCTGCTTTAAGGTCTGCTTTATGCTTTGCTTTAAGCTCACGAATTTGGACCTTCAGTTCCGTGATGACTGCTTTTGCTTTAGCAACAGCAATTTTTAGTTTTTCTATTCTTGCGTTCATAAAATAAATATCTCCATGTAGTTGGAAATATCATTGTATGCAATGTTTTATAAAATAAACAAGTATATTTTTATAAAAAAACTATTATTTATATCTTTTCAGCGTTTTTTTGACGCAATTTCTGTTTTAAGCGCCAAATTTTTAACGAGTACCCGATTAAAATAAAATTGAAAAATAGTTTTATGAAGAAATAGAACAACAAAAACAATAAAAAAAACAATAAAATGGCTATCCATAAAGGCATTTGAATTGACCAGTTATGATAAACGAATAAAGCGTAACCTGGATCCTGAATGATTTGAACACCAAAAAAAAATCGCCGCAACAAACAGAACAATAAAAAATATCCACCGCATAATTTTACCTAACAACTTATATGGACTTTTCGTATTGTCCCATAAAACTCATAAGTGATACAGCGCATTTTTTATTAAAACTATCGAAGGTTATGATGGTTTTTGGGATAATCGTGTAAACCTCAAAATAGGTTCATTTTTATAGATAAACCGATTTTCTCCAGAAAAACCAAAATGCTGTGCAAGACGAATAGCCGAAGAATTGTCAGGATAAATTAAAGAACTGATTTTATCTGATGGAACGTAGCGATCACTCCATTGAAGAATAGCGTCAATTATTTCGACAGAAAATCCTCTGCGATGAGCATGTGGCATTAAGGCCAAACTGATCTCTGGCAAGCAGCAATCGTCTTCAATCGTAATGTCGCACTGGTAATCTGATATTCCACCCTCGCCAATAAAAGCATGGGTTATTTTATCTCGAATAACCCAAATGCCATATTCCATGGCATACCAATGTCCAATGTTTCGCAATAACCTGAACCATGCCTCTTCTTTGCTGAGAATACTTCTTGTCGTATAGCGAGTAACAATAGGATCAGCCCACATAACCGCTGATTCGCTAAAATCAGAAACTTGAGGAGGAATTAAAATGAGTCGCCTTGTTTGAAGACTTGTATTGGCTAATCTATTCATCACGAGAATATTTTTCTTTTTTCAAAAATATAGATTATATTTCCCTTATTTCAAGATAAAAAATGTAATGTTTAATCGATGACAACTGTTTTCTATGCTGAAGTTGCTATTCCACGTCCGTTGCGACAGCTATTTGATTATCGTATCCCTGAAAATATGAGCATCCACATTGGCAAACGGGTAAAAGTTAGTTTTGGTCAACGTACGCTGGTTGGAATAGTTGTCAAAATAAAAACGTTCTCTCTCGTGAGCGAAACGGATATAAAATCTATTCTGGACTGTCTTGATGAAAAACCAACCCTTTCAACAGAATTAATCGAATTAGGAATATGGGCAAGCCAGTATTATCATTACCCGATTGGAGAAGTTTTATTAGGGATGTATCCTACACGCTTACGACAAGGAAAATCTTTAAATATTTCTATTCATCCATCTTCAACGCAGAAAGTGTTAAAAAAAAAATATACTTTAAATAAAGCGCAAGAAAATGCTTCAAAAACCATATTGAATGGATTAGGTCGCTTCCATACTTTTTTGTTGCACGGCGTTACTGGGAGTGGAAAAACAGCGGTTTATTTCGACATTATGGAAGAAGTGCTGAAACAAAAAAAACAGATTTTGTTTCTTATCCCAGAAATTGGCTTATCACCGCAAACACATCAACGTATTGAAGAGCGATTACCTGGACCATTGTTTTTATTGCATTCCGGACTAACCGATAAACAACGCTTGATCGCATGGCTTTATTCAGGAAACGGGGAAGCCAATATTATTGTTGGGACACGTTCTGCTATTTTTACGCCGTTTAAAAATTTAGGCCTGATTATTATCGATGAAGAGCATGACGTTTCTTTCAAACAACAAGAAGGGTTTCGATATTCTGCTCGAGATGTTGCGATTAAACGCGCTTTTGAGCTCAATATCCCTATTATATTAGGATCTGCAACCCCTTCCGCGGAAAGCTATCATAATGCGCTCATTAAAAAATATTGCTTAATTGAATTAACCGAACGTGCGGGAAATGCGCATCCTCCATTATTTAAACTAATTAATATGCCTACCCATAAAATGGAAAATGGCTTAGCAAAAGAAACGATTCAATACATCAAGCATCATCTTGAGAAAAAAGAACAAGTATTAGTGTTCATTAATCGACGAGGGTATGCGCCTGCTTGGTTCTGTCAAAGTTGTTACTGGCAAGCGGATTGTCCCCGTTGCGACAGCTATATGGTATTACACAAAAAAAAACGTCAACTTGTTTGTCATCACTGCGGCCATCAAATAGCTATGCCCACTATTTGCCCAAAATGCCAGAGCAAATCGTTGATTGCCTTGGGCGAAGGAACCCAACGGATTGAAGAAACCCTCTCTCAACTTTTTCCCAACGTTAATCTCTATCGCATTGATCGAGACAACATAAAAAATAAACATCAATTAGAAGAACATTTAAACGATATCCAGCATCAAGACGCTGCCTTGCTGATTGGCACTCAAATGTTAGCAAAAGGACATCATTTTCCAAATGTCACCTTGGTGGTCATGTTGGGACTGGATCATGGATTGATGAGTCATGATTTTTATGCGTTAGAACGAACAGCACAACTGATTCTTCAAGTCTCTGGTCGCGCGGGACGAGAAGCAAAACAAGGAACCGCCCTGTTGCAAACGATTCAACCAGAGCATCCTCAATTGCTCGGACTCATTCAACATCCATATGGCGTTTTTTTAAACGAACTGCTGAAGGAAAGACAACAGTTTGATTTGCCTCCTTTTACATTCATGGCCTTATTTCGTTCTGAAGCAAAGCAAATGCAAAAAGCGATTGACTGCTTAGAAAAAATTCAAGCATGGTTGAATAAAATAATGAGAAAAAAATCGCCACTATTTATGATCCGATTGCAGCGCCCATGCAACGTAAAGCAGGATTTTATCACATGCAATTACTCATTCGATCACCAAACCGACGCTTACTACACGCCCTGTTGAGACAAACTTTAGCGGATATTTCTCAGCAACAAGGAGAACGTTTATCTGCCCGATGGAGTCTAGATGTTGACCCTATTGCTTTATATTAATGTAAAGTGAGTCGTCAAGACTACTTGGAATCATGCGCGAAGTAGTCTACTATTCAGTCTATTTTAATTTAGGCACGTGCCCTATGTTGATAAAGCGTCTTATAACAGGTATCGCGTTACTCGCCGCGTTTTTTGGTTTATTTTTCTTTACCTCCGCGACCGTGTTTTTCTGGGTTGTCTCAGCTTTACTTGCATTAAGTGCATGGGAATGGGGTGGGCTAATCGGTTTAACCGCTGTGTCGCGCAAGTTATTTTTAATCGCCTTATATCTTATTCTTGCTTTTGGAATGTTTTGGTTGCCGGTTGGAATTTTATTGATTTTATGCAGTCTTTGGTGGTGTTTTGCGTTTATTGTGATTTTACTATATGCCAAAGGACGTGCATTATGGGCAAAACAGTCATGGGTAGGGGTGTTAATGGGTATTCCAGCCTTAGGCTCTGCCTATATCGGCTTTAATGTATTGAGAAATTTTGATAATGGCGCTGCCATTATTTTTTATTTTGTCTTATTAATTGCTGCTGCCGATAGTTTTGCCTATTTTGTTGGGCGAGCAGTGGGGCGACGAAAATTGCTTGAAGTCTTGAGCCCAAACAAAACGTGGGAAGGATTTTTTGGTGGACTACTCGCTAGTGCTCTGGTTGCCGTTGCCGCTATGCGTTTATTTTCAAATGTCATTTTATTCTCTATGTCTTTTTGTTGGCATTTCCATCGTGGCGGTGCTCTTTTCGGTCATCGGCGATTTATTTATTAGTTTATTAAAACGACAACAACAGCTAAAAGATACCGGAAAAATACTGCCTGGCCACGGTGGCTTATTAGACAGAATCGATGGCCTCAATGCCGCCGTATCGATTTTTGCGCTAGGGCTAATTTTAATGACATTAAGTTTACAATAAGGGACAAAGGCATGAAGCTTCAACGACTTTTATCCATATGCTTGTTGACTTGTTTAGCATTCGCAAGTGCCTCAGACGCTTTTGTTGTCCGTGAAATCAGTATAGAAGGCTTACACGGATTAACCAAAGGGACTGTCTACAGCTATTTACCCGTGAAAATTGGCGATGATATTACGCCAAAAAAAACGCAACAGATTATTGATGCCCTCTACAAAACAGGATTCTTTACAGACGTCAGTGTCTACCAACGCGGCGAGCATGATTTAGTGATTAGCGTCAATGAGCGCCCCATCATTGGCAATATTGTCATTAGCGGTAATAGTGCCATTAAAACAGAAGATTTGAACAAAGCCTTGGAAAAAATGAACATCTCTGAAGGCTTGACGTATAACCAATCCCAAATCAATCAAATCAAGGTCGGATTACAAGAACAATATTACAGCATGGGCTATTATGGCGCTAAGGTTGATATTGAAAAGAAAGACGAATCTGGTCATCGAACCACCTTAACCATTAAAATAACGGAAGGCGCACTCGCCATTGTGCGTAACATTCATTTTATCGGAAACGATCATTTTTCTGACGATATTCTGCTTGACCAAATGGATTTATCTCCCCCAGGATTATGGACATGGGCAACCGACACGGATCGTTACTCCCGTGAAAAACTACAGGGCAGTCTACAAAAAATTGCTGCATACTACATGGATAATGGCTATCTAAAAGTCAAGATTGATTCTGCAACGGTCCAAGTTTCTGCGGATAAAGCGAATGTTTATCTCACGATACACCTGACAGAAGGCCATCCGTATACCGTCAGTGGTTATGGATTATATGGTGATACGCATAAAGCCGTTTCCGAAGATACCATGAAAAAGCATATCGATTTGCCAACAGGGAGTGCGTTTTCATTAAAAACAGTCACCGAAACGCAAGAAACGATTAAACGTCTCTTTGGCAAAAAAGGATATTCAGAAGCCAACGTTGAATTTACGCCCGATGTTGATGACAAAAAAAATACGGTATTTATTCGCTTAACGATAACGCAAGGGAATATGATGTACGTTCGTCATATTCATTTCATTGGAAATAATAAAGTCGATGATCAAGCCTTACGTAGTTATATGGCCCAAGTGGAAGGCGGTGTGATCAATACCGATAATCTTTCACAATCAAAACGACAGTTAAATCAATTATCGTATTTGCGCAATATTGATATCAAAACAGAAAATGTTCCCAATACGACGGATCAGGTTGATGTGAATGTTAAAATGGATGAAATTCCTTCCGCTAGTTTATCCGCGGGGATTGGTTATTCCCAAGTCGATGGAATGATTTTAAACGCGGCAATAACACAAAAAAATCTATTTGGAACGGGTAAAAGTGCAAAAATTCAAACCGTTTATAGTAGTTATCAGCAAACGCTGAGCGCGGACTACTTTGATCCCTACTATACAACCTCAGGGATTAGTCGAGGAATTGCCGCTTATTACACCCGCTATGACCCCAGCGCTGCGAATCTGTCCTCTGATTATGCCTTTAACCAATACGGTTCACGTGTTTATTATAATATTCCCATGAGTGCTTCTGTTGGCGCGACGGATTCTATCAATCTTGGTTATGGTTATATGGGAACCAAGCTCGATGTTTACGACTCTGCTTCAACCCAAATCACCGATTTTGTTGATGAATATGGTGAAACATTTAATGAAATTCAATTAAGTGCAGGATGGACACACAATGGCCTCAATCGTGCCGTGTTTCCAAGTGATGGCTTTTATCAATCCATAGGAACCGATGTGTATCTGCCTGCTGATAATGCTTCGATTGGCTATTATACAACAAAATATCAAAATAAATGGTATGTTCCATTGGGAAAAAAGTTTATTTGGTATACCCGTAGTGAAACCGGCTATGGTGATGGTATCATCACGAGCAATGGACTTCCTTTTTATAGTAATTTTTATGCAGGCGGAATGACCACCGTTCAAGGTTACACCGCGAATACCTTAGGCCCTGAAGATTCTAATGGCGATCCGTATGGCGGTAATTTTTTACTCGACGGCGCTGTTTCTTTAATTTTTCCCAACTTTATTAGCCCGGATAACTTACGCACCTCCTTGTTTTTTGATGCGGGTCAAGTTTATGATTTAGAAGGGGTGACGACTGACAGCGGCTTCTCGTTCGGCGATTTACGCTACAGCGTTGGATTAGATGTTCAGTGGCTGTCTCCCGTTGGAATTTTAGAGTTTAGTTTGGCAAAAGCCTTGAATCCAGATGATAGCGATCAAACTCAATTTTTCAATTTCAATATTGGCGCCAGTTTTTAAGTACGACAAACCATAGGAGTCTCTCGATGAAAAAAATACTATTCTTAACCGTTATTTCAGCGTCTTTGGGTTTAACATCTCCGCAAGCTTTTGCGGAACATGATGACGATACGAATGTTTGTGTCGTTCAAGTGGCGAAAGTATTACATGACGCGCCTCACGTTAAAAAAGAAGTTGAAAAATTAAAAGCAAAATTTGAAGCGGATCAAAAGACGATACAAACAAAACAAGACGCCCTAGAAAAAGCCGTCAAAGACTTAAAGAAAAATGAAGTCGTGATGACCGCCGCTGATAAAGAAAAAGCTGAAAAATCAATTGCAGACCAACGGCAGCAAGTGATTCATGATGCAACGGAATTTCAACAAAAGCTATCAACGGAACAAAAAACAATTATGGATGCCGTGTTTAAAGAACTGAATACCGTCGTTCAATCGGTCGCAAAAACAAAAAAATGCGACGTTATTTTAGATAGCCAGTTTGTGTTGTATGCTGTTCCCTCAAAAGATGTCACTCCTGATGTACAAAAAGGCTTTGATAAAAAATAAGACTTGAATGAACGATATACCATCCTATTCTCTTAAACAACTGGCTGAACAATTTAGCCTAGAGTGGCGCGGAGACCCTGAGGTTCAACTCTCAGGGATCGCTCCTATTGAAAAAGCAGAGGCGCATCACATTAGTTTCTTAGAGAATTCACGTTATCAAAAATATCTTAGCGAAACGCGCGCTGGGGTCGTCGTTTTACCAAGAGTGCTCGCAGAAGAATGTCGCACCAACTGCTTGATCACGGACACACCGTACCTCACTTATGCCAAAATCGCGGGCTTATTTCTTTCGCGTGACCTGCCTTCGGTGGGGATACACCCGACAGCCATCGTTGACCCAAGCGCTCATATAAGTTCAAGCGTTGCACTCGGCCCTTATGTCGTTATTGGACCGAATGTTCATCTGGATGATCATGTGATTATCGGGGCAGGTTCATACATTGGTGCAGGCACCCATATTGCTGAAAAAACATGTCTATGGCCTCATGTCAGTGTTTATCATGACACTGAAATTGGTTGTTCCTGCGAAATAAAAAGTGGTGCTGTACTCGGTGGCGATGGCTTTGGATTTGCCCCAACACCATCGGGATGGCATAAAATTCCTCAACTCGGAAGAGTGATCATTGGCGATCGTGTTTCGATCGGTGCGAATACCACGATTGATCGAGGCAGTACTCAAGATACCGTGATTGCCACGGGCGTGATTATCGATAACCAAGTGCAAATTGCTCACAATGTGTCTATTGGCGAAAATACAGCCATTGCCGGTTGCGTCGGTATTGCAGGCAGCACCCATATTGGAAAAAATTGTCAAATTGGAGGGGGTGCTGGCATTGGAGGCCACTTGGTCATTACCGATAACGTTGCGATTGCAGCCATGTCAGGCATTACGAAGTCCATTCGCGAGCCGGGTCAATATATTGGCCGGGGTGGCATGGGCGTCGACACCCTAAAAACATGGTTAAAGTTAGCGGCTAAACTCCGCGGGATTGATAAAATACTGGCTAGAATTAAAAAATTAGAGGAATAGATTATGTCAAAAATCATCAATATTCAGGAAATTATGCAATTGTTACCGCATCGTTTTCCTTTTTTGCTTGTTGATCGAGTGGTCGATTACCTAGCTTCTGAACGTTTAACCGCGATAAAAAATGTCACGATCAATGAACCTTTTTTACGGGTCATTTTCCACAGCGACCCGTGATGCCTGGGGTATTGATGATTGAAGCGATTGCTCAAGCCGGTGGCTTATTATACTTTCAAACGCATATCGACAATGGAACACCTGATGCTGGCTTGATGTTTTTAGCGGGTATTGACGATGCGCGCTTCAAACGTATTGTAGAACCAGGCGATCAATTACGAATAGAAGTCAAACCATTAAAAATTCGGGGTACCATTTGGCGCTTAAAAGGCGAAATTTTTGTCGATGATAAACTAGCGTGTTCTGCTGAAATATTGAGTGCTCAATAATGACCAACATTCATCCTCAAGCCATGATTTCTCCCAACGCAACACTACACCCTAGTGTAAAAGTTGGACCGTGGAGCTTTATTGGCCCTGATGTTGACATCGCTGAAAATTGCGTCATCGGGCCACATGTCGTCATCAAAGGCTCATCACGTATCGGCCCGAATAATCAATTTTATCAATTCTCATCGATCGGTGAGGATTGCCAAGATCTCAAATATGCCGGCGAAAAAACATTTTTAGAGATAGGCGAGGGTAACATTTTTCGTGAATTTGTTTCGGTACATCGCGGAACCACACAAGACAATGCTCTCACTAAAATTGGAAATCACAATTTATTCATCACGGGCTCACATGTTGCCCATGATTGTGTCATCGGCGATCACTGTATTATTGGTCACCATGTAGGACTCGCAGGACATGTTCACGTTGATGACTATGCGATTTTAGGCGGCTATGTCGCCGTGCATCAATTTTGTCGGATTGGTGCTCACGCATTTTTAGGGGGAAATGTTGCCTTAGTGAAAGACTTGCCTCCCTACATGATGGCGGCTGTTGATGCTGGAGATAGCAAAGTCATCAGCATCAACGTGGTTGGTTTGCGTCGTCGTGGTTACACTGAAGAAGATATGTTAATGCTAAAACGCGCGTATAAAGTCTTGTATCGTCAAAACTTGACCATTGATGCGGCTGTCGCGGAATTACAAGTCCTCGTGAAATCTAACCCACACATTCAATCCTTAATCGATTTCATCGATAAAGCGACTCGCGGGATTCTTCGTTGAAGATTGGTATCATTGTCGGTGAAGCATCGGGAGATTTGCTCGGTGCCTCACTCGTCCACGCATTAAAAAAAATTCATCCAAACGTGACTGTCACCGGAATCATCGGACCACGCTTAAAAGAATGTGGCGCACATCCCCTCTACAACGCCGACCGTTTAGCCGTCATGGGTTTTGTGGAACCGCTCAAACGATTGCCCGAATTATTACGTATTCGGCGACAAGTTATCCGTTATTTCTCTGATCATCCTCCCGATGTGTTTATCGGTATCGATGCCCCAGACTTCACCTTGCCCATTGAAAAAACATTAAAAAAACGTGGAATCACCACGGTTCATTATGTCAGCCCTAGTGTATGGGCTTGGCGTCAAGGGCGAATTAAAACGATTCAAAAAGCCGTAGACTTGATGATGGTCTTGTTTCCCTTTGAAGAAAACTTCTATCGTGAACATAAGGTTCCTGTTGTTTACGTTGGTCACCCCATGGCAAGAAAAATCAACCAAATGGCTTCTGTGATGCCAACAGAAACTCAAAATATCGCTATTTTACCTGGTAGTCGACACAGTGAAATCACGCATATGGCACCAGTATTTTTGAAAACCGCTGTAAAACTGCAACAAACCATGCCTCACCTGCAGTTTTTATCCCCCATGGCCTCGCCAACAATTCGCGAGCATTTTTTAACCATTAAGGCGAAAATTGCGCCTAAGCTAAATATCACACTCTATGATGGACAAGCCGATGACGTGCTGAGAGCAAGCTCTGCGGCACTCATCACTTCCGGTACCGCAACACTACAAGCAATGTTGCACGGATGCCCAATGGTCGTTGGCTTCAAAACCTCAACAATCAATGCTTGGCTTATTCGACGTTTATATCACCACCCTTTTTTTTCGTTACCCAATATTTTATTTCAGCAGAAGATTGTGGCAGAATATTTTCAAGAAGACGCTACCATAGATAATCTTTTCAGCAGCCTGATGTCCTTGCTTGAGGCGCCAGAAAAACTCACCATGCTACGCGAGACGTTCAGCACCATGCGTGAAAAGCTATGTGAACCTTCAGACAATTTGGCAGCGCAAACGATTTCCTGCCTCATCACACAAAAAAATACTGGAGCCCGTCATGTGCACAAACCCTAACTCGCAAACTATTTCAACAAAAATAAAACCCGTACACGGCTACGTCATCGCCATACTACTAGCCATATGCAGCAGTTATTTTGATCTTTCTTCATTGATCAGTCTGGCTCAAATCATCACAGACATATTTATCAATATCTTTAAATGCGTTAGCTTACCGATTATTTCTTTATCTATCATCGTGGCCTTATGTCGATTTAGAGGGAATGAGCACGTTAAAGCGGTGTCAAAAAAAACAATGGTATATACCTTGAGTACTACGGTTATTGCCGCGAGTGTCGCTTGCTTATTATATTACCTCATCTCTCCTCATAACATCGCGATACCGCTTGACAGCAGTACAACTCACCCTGTCGGATTAAAGAGTACCGATTATTTTCAATATCTACGCCATCTTATCCCCGCCGATATTTTTGCGCCTTTCATCGAACACCAAGTGATGGGCGTATTACTAGTCAGTGTTATTGTGGGTTTAGCCATTTCGTTCATTCCAGACGATGACTCTCGTCATGCCATCACCCATTTCTTCAAAGGAGCGCATGGTATATTTATTGTGATCACTTCTTGGATCGTTAAAGTCATTCCTCTGGCTCTTTTTGGTTTTATTACCACCACGTTGGTAGAATTAAAGAGCGGTCTTGATATCGCAGGATTAACGAAATATCTTTTAGTGGTTGTACTGGCAAATTTAGTCCAAGGTTTTATCGTTTTACCCATCTTTTTACGCATAAAAAAAATTCGCCCATTTTTAACGATGAAAGCCATGTTGCCCGCATTATTTGTCGCATTTTTCTCAAAATCATCGGCAGGGACACTACCCGTGACCATGAGTACCATCGAAAAAAATTTAGGCGTATCACCCAACATCAGTCGCTTGGTTTTACCCTTATGTACGTCTATGAACATGAATGGATGCGCCGCGTTTATTTTTGCGACGGTAATGTTTTTAATGCAAAATAATGGAATAGACATTAGCTTACTCACGATGTTGACATGGATATTGATGGCAACGATTGCGGCTATCGGTAATGCCGGTGTTCCGATGGGATGTTTTTTCTTATCCGCCTCTTTGTTGACCAGCATGAACGTTCCTATCGAAATTTTAGGGCTCATTCTACCGTTTTATAGCATTATCGATATGATCGAAACCTCCTTAAACGTCTGGTCAGACGCCTGCATTACCACCGTCATAAACAAAGAACAATGAAGATTATTTTTGCAGGAACACCTGACATTGCGATTGCGCCACTAGAGGCTTTATTAGCTTCTAGACATACCGTGATCGCCGTCTATACTCAACCGGATCGCCCCGCAGGGCGCGGTAAAAAATTGACCGCTAGTCCTGTCAAAGAATACGCTTTGCGTCATGGACTCACGATTGAGCAACCCGAAAATTTCAAAACACAGGAAGCGCTCGATCGATTACATGATTATCACGCGGATATTATGGTTGTGATGGCTTATGGGCTATTATTACCCTCGACCGTTTTAACAACACCACGGCACGGTTGCATCAATATTCATGTGTCATTATTACCACGGTGGCGCGGTGCAGCCCCCGTACATCACGCTATTTTAGCCGGTGATGAAAACACAGGCGTGACCATTATGCAAATGGATAAAGGCTTAGATACGGGGCCATTATTCGCACAAGAATCTTGCGCCATAGACTCGAATGATACCTCTGAGATGCTTTATAGCAAATTAGCGCTCATCGGCCCTCCTTTATTGCTCAAGGTGTTAAATCGTATCGATGAAGGAAACATAACACCCCAGCCACAAAATACAGAATTCGCCACCTATGCCCATAAAATACAAAAAAGCGATGCGCGCATTGATTGGAATGAAACCACCGTATCGATTGATCGAAAAGTGAGAGCATACTACCCTGCACCGATAGCATTTTTTGAATGGCAAGGTCAATTATTACGCATTTGGGCCGGTCATCCAGTGACATTAGCCAGACCTCATCATACCTGTGGCGAAGTGTTGAACGTTTCTAAAAACGGAATTACATTCGCAACAAGCGATGGGGCATACTGCATCACTTGCCTGCAATTTCCACACAAAAAACCCTTGTCTGGCCATGAATTAGCGAATGCTTGGAAAAATCATCAATGCTGTTCAATATTTCTTCTTTAGCGGGTATGTAGATCAACAACCAATCAGGTTTGATGTGACATTCTTTTCGTTTGGCATAATTTCTAGTTAAAAAATGATCTTTATTTTTAATAGGGAGCTTTTTTTGCTCTAGTAACATATCCATAGCTAGCAAGGATCCTTCAAATGATCGATAAAGTCATGATACACTAGCGCTTCTCAGAGAAAAGCCGAATAAAACATGATTAATAAAGTCGATATTTTACAAGCGCAACAATGGCGCTTTGCATGTAAAGAATTCGATGTGAATAAAAAATAAATGTTGAAGATCTTGATTTTTTATTAGAAATCATTCGATTGTCACCAAGTTCCTTTGGCTTTCAACCTTTTCAAGTTTTAGTTATTCGAGATAAAAAACTATTGGAAGAATTAACAGCGGTGACCTGGGGCGGTCAAAAGCAATTTCCAACTGCGAGTGAAGTGCTATTATTTAATATTCGAAAAGATGTTCGCTTTGACAGTGATTATATCGATCATTGTCTTAAAACAGTCCGCAATCTTCCAGCTGAAGTTATCGATATTTATAAGCCACTGGTTAAGCAACACCAAGAACAAGACTTTAAATTATTACACGATATACGTTATTTGCATGATTGGGCTGGAAAACAAATCTATATTGCGCTCGGTAATCTCATGAGTGCTGCCGCTGAAATTGGCATTGATTCTTGTCCGATTGAAGGTTTCTCGATTGAAACTGTAACTGACATATTGGTAAAGCATGATATTATTGATCCTGCATTACAAGAACCTTGTGTTTTTTGTGCTATTGGCTATCGCGCTGCTCCGCCTGCACGCCCCAAAGCCAGGCGCGATATCAATGAATTGATTAAATTTATTGATGCAGAAAATGTTTGAGGGTTTGGTGATGGCGCATAATGCCCCCGTTCTTTAAAAAAAAAAGTTTTTCAAGGGTTTTTCGACGTTTAGCGGCTAATTCAATGTCTTTTTCAACCGGCTTGGTGGCAACAGCATTTAACACCTAGCCCTTTAGCGACCTAAGCATATCGATCGCCTCACGCAGTTTTTTCTCCGTTGTTGTTTGAAACCGAAACAAAGATCTCCAGGAATAAGAATAACGATGCGTCTTGAGTTCAGGCTGGTTGATAAAATTGTTCAATAAATACTCATTTCCTTTATCGTCGCGCCCTACAATATAATATTGAATATGCTTTTCTAAAAGCATCAGCTTAGCATCATTATCACCGTAACGGTTGGAGAGATAATCCAGTGTTGCCTTAAACACCGCGTGTGCTTCAACCGCACGCTTAACACAAGCTTCTCGCTCCTCTTGTGATAACGGAATTTGGTAGAGAATATCCGTCGTCAAATAGTCACCGATTTTTTTTGTGTCCTGATTTAATTCTCTTGCTTTTGGTTCCCACGAGAGTGCTTTTTTTCTGTTATTAAATTCAGTTTGCGTTTTATTGAAGCCACAACAAGGAGGAAAAAAGCCAGTGTTTTTCCCAATATATTCATTGTCAATCAGTTTGTCTGCAACACTAGCCGCTTGAGCAGATATCTTTTCAGTGGCATCGGAGTTCAAGGTACTTGCAATTTCTGTTGCAATAGCCTGCAACTTATTTTTATAAATATTAAATTCTTTCTGTTGGCCCGACACAGACTTGCCTTTTTCAATCACATGACGGCATGCCGCATGGTAAAAGTTAGCCACCCGATCAACATTCTGATAAAAATCATATTTTTTTTGTAGCGCTATTCTTACAGGATTTTGAGTATTCATTAACCGCTGCGGTTTGTGGGGGTCTTTAACATAACGCTGCTTTAGCTCTTCGCGAAGCAACTCATGATCACAAAGACCATCATTAGAAATAAGATACGCCAAGGTATTCGGGCCAATTATTTCAAGTTTTTGTGCGCTAAAAAATCTGTTTTTTATGTCATTAGGATTATCACTCCAACTCAAATACAAGTTCGCGATATCCAGAATCAACACAGGATCATCAAGCTTTATTGCTTGATTAAGAAGGCCTTGGACGATTTTTTCAAAATTTTGACTTACTTCTTGGACATATTGTTGCAATTCAGTCTTATGCAATGTACGACAATGATTTTTATACGCATCAAAGTTTTCTTCATAATTGTTAAAAATTCCTCGCAGCAGTATTGAATCCGCTGTGTTTAACCATGCCTCTGGAATAATAAAACATTCATGTACTTTTTTCGCGGAGTTGCTGCTAGCAAACAATGGGGAGTTTTCTTGCGCGGCAAGCCAACATAATGAGCGATATTGTTGATTTGTTTCGGCGTAACTTACGGTAGAATCTAATAAATTATCGAGACGGTTGTCTTCATTGGCATATTGAATGATCGCTTGAAATAGAGCCCCATCTTCAGCGTCAAGAACAAGATTCAAAATTGTAGGGTTATTAGGATCCTTTTCTAATAAATCGAGAGACACTCGATCCTTGGAATTCAATGAATGATCAAAATTAAGAAGAACCTGTTCAAACGCCTCACGTTTTTTTTCTAAACCTTCAATATCTGTAACTCTCTCATCGTGTAATTCCTTCGATAAAAATAATCTCAGTGATTCTTGTTCTTCTTCTGATACTTCAGAACCCTCTATTTCTTTTTGAATGGCGTATTGTACGATATCAAAGTTTTTTATCTCAATCTGATTAATCCTAGCGTTCGCTGGTAAACCTGCCAGCTTATCGTACTTAGCTCTAGCCATGAAGTATGACGTGATTAATGTTGGGTCAAAATTAGAAGGGACGTCGTTCCGTGATCGCAAAAAAACGGAAATATCTCTTTCTACCGATAGTTGCCGATTAGAATTCTCTTGTAAAAGTCCGTTATTATGATCAACGATAAACTTAGTCAAAAAAGCTTCATATAGATGCTCGATTGAACTCTTGTTATCTCGGCTGAATAATTTTCGTTCACTGAACAGTTCACTCATCCTCAGTCTTGCGTTAATAAGATGAATAGCCTGACGGAATGATGTTTTTATAACTTCACGACTATTTTCTTTCAGCGAGAGTATATGCTGCAATACCCAAGATTTTTGATCATACTCGTCTTTTCTGTCTGTCTGTTTAAACTGGATCAGTTGCCTCAATGAGACTCTAAAAAAATCATTTATATTCTCTATATTTTCCTGTTCAACTAAATACTGCGAGAAGGAGAACGAAAAGGATTGATTCATATCTGATAACTGAACGAGTACATCTACAAAAGAAGATTCTGGCGTTTGATCACCGTTCGAATTTGAGCGTATCGATGAAAAAACACTCTCGTTGCTACGGACTCCAATAGGATGTTGATCGTCGAGTTGCATGATACACGTCCAACCTTTTTATTATTTTATGAAAAAAGTGTTCAAATTTAGTATACTGTCTCATAAAAGCACAGATAAAATCAAGGAATTATTGCATTCAAAATTTTCTCTGCTTTTTCTAATTTTTCACCTGCTTTTTCTAATTTTTCAATCGTTTTAGGTTTATTCTTGAATAACGTGGTCCACCAGTGGCGAGCCTCGGCTAGGTTAGAAGAATCTTTTAGATCCTGATTAAGCTGCTCTAAAAATTTTTGAGCATTATACTCTTCTTGGTTATCATCACCATACCCTCTAATATAATAGTCAATGCGCTGCTCTAAAATCTTGAATTTATTATCATTTTTACCATAACGGTTGGAGAGATAATCCAGTGTTGCCTTAAACACCGCACGTGCTTCAACGGCACGCTTGGCACACGCCTCTTGCTCCTCTTTCGATAAGGGAATTTGATTGAGAATGTTTGCCGTCAAGGAGTCCCCAATTTTTATGGTTTCCCGATTTAATTCTCGTTTTTTAGGTCCCCATCTGAGTGCTTTTTGTCTTTTATTAATTTCAGTTTGCGTTTTATTCAACCCACAACAAGGATGAAAAAGTCCAGTGTTTTTTTGAATGCCAGGGGCATCGATCAACCTGTCTGCAATGGTATTCGCTTGATCAGATAAATCTAGAGCGTCATCGACACTATTCGGGTCTAAATTCTCAGAAATCACTGTTGAGATAGATTGTAATTTACTTTGATACGTACGCTTATCGTCATCATTCGACACAGATAGGCTTTTTTCAATCACGTGAAGGGATGCGGCATGGTAAAAATCCGCTACCCGATCAACATGCTGATAAAAATCATATTTTTCTTGTAGCGCTATCTTGACAGGATTTTCAAGATTCATTAACCGCTGTGCTTGCTGGGGGCCTTTAACATAACGATGCTTTAACTCTTTGCGAAGCAACTCATGATCACAAAGACCATCATTAGAAATAAGATACGCCAAGGTATTCGGGCCAACGTGTTCCTTCAGTTTTTCCTCTGTAAAAAAATTCTCTTTTAAATTTAGCTCGATATATGTTGCAATATCTATGATAAGATCAGGATCATCCAGTGCTTCGGCCTTATTCAGAAGCGTGCGGAAGATACTTGCGAATAAACCAACATTGTCATAACTTTTATAGTTGTCAAAAATACCTCTCAATAATTCACGATCCGCTACGGCGATGCACCGATCCGGTATAATAAAATGGTGATTCTTATCAAAGAAATGGAAGGGCTTTCGTGAATCGCTTTCAGAGTCTTGATAGTCAACCAATCCTGTAGATATCCCATTCTGTATTTTTGCCACATCATTTAGGTTAAACAAAAAACAGTTTTGTCGTGCGGCTAACCAACATAGATCGTGATCATCTAAACCTTGATCTAGTGTAGCGCGAACTAGATCATGCTGTTCCTTATGAAAGGTTGCATATTCTAGTATTTTTTCAAAAAAAGTTTCATTTCTGCACTGAATAATGAAGAATAGTGCATTCTGTGAGTTATCTTTGCTGTTGTATAGCTTTATTTTTGTATCTGTCAACCTGTCTACATTTGGTAATACAACATCATATTCTGGTTGCATTTTCTGTATGGCATTTGTTAGTGCATATCTTGCGTAATCGACTTCAAGGCTAGGTTCTTTATAAACAGCAAAGGCTGCATCAAGTTCAAGAAGCTCTTTTTCTATACTTTTAAGATAGAGTTTTTTTCCAGCAAGATCCTTCTTCTCTAAGTCATGTTCGATGTCCAAATCGATTAAAGACAGTCCTAAATAAGCTTTTAAATCTTCTTTTAGCTTTTCTCGTTCATGATCCTCTCGTGTGCTTAAAGAAAAATACTTTCTGTTCTCAAGAAATTTTGCGAGCTCTAACTCAATAAAGCAATCACGTTCACAGAGCCGATCATCGATAAAACTATCAGATATGGTGATGGCGACTAAATGTTGGGCCAGGTTACTAAGCGCTAAAACTAACCCTTCTTGTTCTGCTCTAAATTTAAAATAAGTTATGACATAGGCTGAAATATCACCACTGAATCTAGAACATCCATATGATTCAATAAAGTTACTAACAAAAGTCTGTATATCATTAATCGGTGTATTTATACCTTCTAAATATTCCTGCGTAAGATTATTTTCCAAGGTTTTCCATTCTGTATCCATGTCAAATTTTTTAGCCAGCAACATGCTTTTAGCAATACTAAGACGTGTGATCGCAATCATCGCTTGAAAAAGATGTATCTCGCGTGTGAAACTAATATATAGTGGCTTAAGAATTGTTTCTAAGGTTCTTGCGTAATCGGTATGACGTCTTACTGACAATAAACTCGACAAAGCCTGTTCTATGACGCTGCTATCTTTCGACGAAATCTTCAACTGTTTCAAGTAGCTGTAAAAAACAGCATTAAGATCGATATTAATTGGTTCTACACTGGACCTTGGTGAGGAGGTCTCTCGTAGGTCCTCGACGATGCTAGAACGGCTTAAAGATACGCGCCCAAAACTCTGATTCAACGATATTTGTGATAACTCATTGGGATTTTCTTCATGTATAAACATTTTTCACTTCCAGGCCTAGATTTTATTATAATAGCATTTGATCGCCGTATAAAATCTCACAAAAGAACGTATGAAATCAAGCGTTTATGCTGATGTTTGTGAGATTTATCTCACAAAAATTTAGGTCAAAAAAAAGAAGACGTTTACTTTTCTTCACCCACTTGATAATGAGAATACACTTCGTTTAATTGCTGTGAAACTCGCACGAAGGTTGTCCGTTTTGTTAATTCTTTGAGCTGTTTTGCGCCAACGTAAGTACAGGCTGAACGAAGACCTCCTAAAATGTCTAAAACGGTATTTTCTAATGCCCCTCGGTAGGGAACATGAACTAATCTCCCTTCACTCGCACGATAATCGGCGACGCTCCCGTAGTAAGTTGTCATCGCCTGCTTAGAGCTCATGCCATAAAACGCTTTAAACGGTTTTCCACCTTTTTCAATGACCTCGCCTCCACATTCATCATGACCAGCCAACATACCCCCTAACATGACGAAATCTGCCCCTGCGGCAAAAGCTTTCGCGACATCCCCAGGGCAAGTGCAACCGCCATCGGCACAAACTAACCCTTTAAGACCGTGCGCGGCATCAGCACATTCGATAATCGCCGACAATTGGGGGTAACCCACCCCTGTTTTATAACGCGTTGTACAAACAGATCCTGGACCAATCCCGATTTTAACAATATCCGCACCCGAAATGAGTAATTCTTCCGCCATTTCACCCGTCACCACATTCCCTGCCATAATCACTTTATCTGGAAAAGTATCACGTAACTGACGCAAAAAGCTGACGAAATGTTGGGTATAACCATTGGCAACATCCAAGCAAATAAACGCACTATTAATCACTTTAAACGCTTCTTTGGCCGCTGTTAAATCTTCTTGACTGGTGCCAATAGAGACAAAACAATGCGGCAAAGTTTCAGGCGAAGTTTTTTGATAATTAACCCAATCATTAAGCGTGACAAATTTATGCATAGCGGTCATCAACTGATGACTTGCCATCACTTTAGCGACATCAAAGGTACCTGTGTGATCCATATTCGCCGCAATAACAGGAACCCCTTCCCATACGAGGGGAGAATATTTGAATTTATACTGACGCAGTACGCTGACCTCTGAACGTGAGTTCAAGGTGCTGCGTTTGGGGCGAATTAAAACGTCTTTAAAATCGAGTTTGATATCAGTTTCTATGCGCATGGGGAATATTTTTTCGTTCAGAGAGCGGAGAAGATAGCATAATACGCATAGTTGTTCTAGCGCGAAATACCTTTTATGCAGGAAACTGTTACTAACAACAATTTGACACTAGTTTGTCAGTTGATATTGACGTCTAGCGTCTTGTTTTCCATCACGTCTATAGTTGATGGCGAATGTTTTTGCGGCCCAAGATCCAAAAAAATAGCAGCCGGTTTGCACTGCTTTGCAAAGAAGATCTCCGTAAAGATCAGCAAAAATCGCTAAAGCAGGATAAGCCACATATAACGCTACGGTCGCCAGAGGAGAAATAAAACTAGCGCCCAAAACGCCAGCATTATTATTTTTATGTTGCTCTCTAAGAGTTTTTTTGCGCAACGTTGCTAATTCTACTTGGGGAGGAGGTGCATTAGCGTTCGTGTTATTTTCGACATCAACACTCGCTAATAAGGGTGTGCTTTCATTCGCATTTTCTTCTGATTCAATGTTATCCGTGTTGGTTGTTTTTATTGAAGATGTAGATGCAGACGTTTTTTCATCTTGTTTAAGAAATTGTTCAAAAATAGCCGCGCCATCTAAGGCAATGTCAGTATTTTTATTCATTGCGACGGTTAATTTTTTTTCGGCGCCGTTATAACGTTTCGTATAATAAGCATCCAGTGCTTTATGACTATTATGCCAAGGCCATAGCTCTGAATACGTAAAAAACGTATAATACATATATCCCATGGTCCAGGATAATTCTCGTTTTAAATGTTCGTCTGAATCGCTTTCTGCGGGTGATGATGAACACAGTCGCCACGCAAAAATCCAAGGGTTCCAAGCAAGATCATCTTTAATTTTTTCTTTAGTTTCTTCTGGTGTTGGTAAACTTAGAGGCCCTGATTCAGGGAGAGGAAACAAATACGGTTTTTTCCACTCATATGGTTTTATATCTTCCTCTTTGTCTAAAATTTCTTTTTTTTGTTGTTCCTCATGTTCTATATTTTTTTTTGAGATATACATCATAATCCGCTGATGAAGATGCTCTATTCCTTTCGCTTGTTCCCTAGCAAAAAATTCGGCTGTGGGTGGAGAAAAAAGGTTCTCTCTCTCTCCCTCAATCAAATGAGGGTCTTCTGAAAATTCATTGATACGAATTTGGAATAGGCATTCTGCAACAAAATAACGATGATTGTGCTGTTGATATTCGTTTGGAAGATGATTTTTGATATATCTTTCAAGATCTTTAAGTTGAGTTTTGCGATCAGTGACAACAGAGATAATCTTTCCTATCGCTGTTTGATGATCACTCTCGGCTAAAAATTTCTCTGCATCAACAGAAACCTGTCTTTTTATGCCAACCGTATCTGAACTCATCTTTGTGTTAGACTCAACAGGTTGTAAGCCGTAGACACTAAGTTCGGCAATAAGCCCTGATTGAAAGATATCGGTAAGCCAGGGGCGATGGTGTTTTGCGTATAAATTTGTTTTATTCTGTTCTATTTTACTAGAGTAACGTACTATTGACCCTATAGCGATTCCTGCAATACCAAGGCTAAGACGCAGGGCTAAAGACACACCCAATGTTGTAATATCTAGAATTAAAAATCCAATACTAAAAACAATTCCTGTTGCAAGCGTAAGATAACTACGTTGTTTACTTGCTTCCGATGAAATGGCGCCCTTAAAACTTAAAATATTACCATCTTTATAGACTTTTTTGTAATGATCTTCGGTAATCACTGGCAAAGATGCTGTTCGGATAACAGGGGTGTCGATTTTTTCGTTTGGAGGCAACAACGGTGTCTCTTCATGATAAGCATCATCACTCATCGTACTGCTTTCATTTGTCGTCTGGTCACTTTCAAACGTTGGTGTCGGCGATGGCGAGGATATAGTTGTTTCATCTGTCACTTGAGAACGAATTGAGTGTTTTTGCATATGATTAAGTGCATTAACACAACATAAGGTATATGCTTTAGCAAGTTCATAGCTTCGTTTTTGGCGTGATTCTTGTAGTGAATTCGCGGCAAACAAGGCTGAAAATGCCAGATTAAACGCAATCGCAGAAGCATCTTCCGTACCAGTTCCATCGGTTTCCTCTGGAAGAAATCCAACGATCCATTCTTCTTCACCCGTAATAATCATCAAGGATAAAATAGCGTTAAGGGTACTATAAGCACTCGCTTTAATCGCAATATTTCTTGCACTTAAAGGAGCTGCTTTTCCATATAACATCTCATTCATCACATGAACATCTTGATGCGTTTTGACATGATCGCCAGGGCTATCATCTAAGGCATTTAATAATGCTTGTACTTCTTTCGCGCCAGCATCACTTAAACATAACTGATGTTCTTCATTAAAATATTTGAGTTTTCCTTGAGATATCGACTGCCAAAGCGATGGAGGAATATCGTTGTTTGATTCTGACGTTTCATTATTGAATGATGAAATTTTTCGTTGTGAATCTGGGGATAAAATATACGTTAAAATTAAACGAAGACGGGATGAGAACAATTTTATTTTTTTTTCATCAGGGTATCCATTTGTGTAAAAATCACCCAAATCAAAGCCTTTTTCGTTATAAAGGGTAAAGTAGAGGGACATGGCAAGAGTGAAAGCAATTTGAGCAGAAGTTGTATTTAAGTTGGTCAAAGATAGCGAGTTGCTGTCCGACAAAGTGTGGGCTCCCTATTGGTTTTTTTATGAAAGCTCAATAGGGCGTATTGTATATAAAATGAATTAAACGTCAATAGGAAAACAGATTTTTTTCTACAAATGTCCAATTCACAAGATGCCAAAAATGTTCAAGATATTTCACGCGTGAATGACGATAATCAATATAATACGCATGCTCCCAAACATCACAGGTCAACAAAGGAATATTATCCGTGGTGAGAGGAGTGGAGGCATTACTGCTACTGATAATTTCAAGCTTTCCTGAAGGATTTTTGACTAACCATGCCCAACCTGAGCCAAATGTTGTCGCGGCCGTAGTAGAAAATTTTTCTTTAAAACATCAAATGAACCAAAATCTACATTTATCGCTTCAGCCAGTTTAGAGGCAGGTTCACCGCCACCATGAGGGGATAAACTATGCCAATAAAAGGTATGATTCCATACTTGAGCCGCATTATTAAATATAATACCTGAAGAAGTTTTAACAATTTCTTCGAGTGATTTATGCTCAAATTCAGTACCAACAATCAACTTATTGAGATTATCAATATAGGTTTGATGATGCTTTCCATAGTGATACTCTAAAGTTTCTCGCGAAATATGGGGAGCTAACGCATCGAGCCCATAAGGCAATGTCGGCAATTCATGACGCATGATATATTCCTTTTTAAAATTCGGCTGCTATTATAACTTGATTTACTGATTTTCCAACCATGTTTGTAACATAACTTTTGCTGCCATCGCATCAATGGCTTCTTTCACTAACGCTTTATGTCCTCCTTGATCAAATAATACCTCTCGTGCTTCAATCGTTGTTAAGCGTTCATCTATCATATGAACAGGACAAGCGGTTTCTAGCGCTAAGTCTTTTGAAAATTTTATCGCTGCTTCAGTTATCCAATCATTCTTTTTATTCATTCCATATGGAATGCCGACAATTAATGCTTTTGGCGACCATTCCTTGACAAGTTTTTTGATTTCTGTCCAATTCACTACACCGTGAAATTGTTTGAGCGTTTTTAGCGGACGCGCCGTTCTAGTCACATCTTGCCCAACAGCAACGCCAATATACTTCACGCCAAAATCAAACCCAAGATAGTGATGACTCATTGCTTAAACTCGATAATATTCATTTTCTGTGATGATAATATCAACAGGAATGTCCCATGCATCGCCAGTCAAATCCTGACTTTCTTGATTCGCATAGGCAATACCAATCAATAGGGGCTTTATTCTGTTATGTTGTCGAAAAGCAAACGTTCTATCGTAATAACCTTTTCCCATCCCTAAACGTTGCCCTTGTCGGTTAAAAGCAAGCATAGGCAATAACACAATATCCAGTTCTTTCGGGGAAAGAATATTTACACATTCTGGTTCATCGATACCATAAACATTTTTTTTTATCACAGTATTCTCACGATAAGCGGCAAAATGTAAAGTCATCTCTTCTGAATTCATGACAGGCAAAAATACGTTGATATTTTCTTTCCATAAGTGTTTAACCAACAGGGATACATTTAATTCTTCTTTTTTAGCAAAATAAAGAGCAATATTTTTATTTTTATAATCAATATAGCTTAAAAAAAACCGAATAATTTGATTTTCAGCATGATATTTTTGATCGGTTGATTGCTGACGGCGACATTCACGATATTTTTTTCGGAGATAAAATTTATCTAACACCATTAGAACCTTTGAAATAAAAGAGCCTATTGTGTCAGATACTGGTTTTTAAAGACCCTGACTCATCAGGTCGGACACCAAGCGTATTCCATCAGGCGTCTCATTCGAGGATGAGCATGCACAACAGGAATGGATCCCAGCGTCCATCTTTATATAATATCGGTCAAAAAACACACGATCTGTTTTTCACAACAGGCAATTGACAATTGTATCATAATTTTTTATCAGGCAGTGATACATTCCCTTCATATACTGTCACCGCTGGGCCTGTCATCATGACAGAATGACCTTCACCCTGCCATTCTATCTGCAGTTTTCCTCCTAACAATTCAACCGTTACTGAAGAATTTAGCCAACCATTAATAATTCCCCCAACAACGGCAGCACAAGCACCGGTACCACACGCCAATGTTTCTCCAGCCCCTCGTTCATACACACGTAATTTGATGTAATCACGGTCGATAATTTCCATAAATTCAACATTGGTTTTTTCTGGAAAAGAAAAATGATGACTAATTCGTTGCCCCATTTCTTCTACAGAAGCCGTTTTCACGTTATCAACACGTAAAATGGCATGAGGATTTCCCATAGAGACTGACATAATTTTTTGTTCTGTTTCAAAGAGTCGTAACATATACTGAGATGAGCGATAGGGCATACGTATGGGAATCTGTTCCGGTTCGAGTAAGGGGAGTCCCATATCTACTCGTATTTGACCATCTTCTTCAAAAAAACGGTCATAAGACCTGCTTTGGCAGACAGTTTTAACGTATTTTTTATCATCTTATTTTTTTCACGCAGAAATTGAGCAATACATCGAACTCCATTACCACACTGTCCTGCTTCTGATCCATCCGCATTAAAAATTTGATAGTGATAATCAGAAAAATTGGGATGGCCCGTTTGAATCATTAATAATTGATCAAATCCAATCCCAAAATGTCTATCCGCTAAATGCTGAATAATTTCTGGTGTCAGTGGAATATTGTGATGCGTTCCATCAAAAACAACAAAATCATTGCCTAATCCATGCATTTTAGTGAATGTAAACAATATTTATACCTCAGGTAAATACAGTGGACCGGTTTGACCACACGCACTGATTAATAAATTGAGCATGATAAAACTAAAAATAAGTAGATATCTCATAAAAAGATATTTCAAAAAGTTAAAACCTGTA
>JAJOJD010000022.1 GCA_021208965.1 Gammaproteobacteria bacterium | reverse complement strand
TTATAATCACTTTACATCTTATAACACACCTATTGTTACATTTGAAATTATTGGTAACATTCATGAGGCAAAATCATGACACTTAAAATAGCGAACTACACCATTCAAGCCGTAGACAACCTTAATTTTAAATTGACACGAAGCGTGAACAATAACGGCAAGGTTACAGAGCAACACATCGGATGGTATAAAGATTTAAGAGATAGCGTGCTACGTATCATTAAAGATAGAGCGATGAACAGCGACTATGAGGGCAATTTAACACACTTCTTAAAGGTTTATGATGAGATATGCAAAACAACCCTCGCTGAAATTAAAAAACGCTTTGGAGGGGCTAAAATGATGTATATCGTATGGATAGCACAAAGGACAATCCGAAGCAACATGCACATAAGCCGTTATCGGAAGAGGAAGCGGATAAATTGATTGATAGATTGTTGGGGTTATTTCCTGACATCGTAACGACAAAGGAGATTGTAAATGAACATCAATAAAATCATCAAGGAAGCGAGTTATACATTCTTAGGCACATGTATTAAGATGACATATCACTACAAGCAACAGAACATCGATAACTATGATATGACAGGGCGACCGATATTCAAGTATATCGATAAGAAGCAAGTGGCATATGGCGTGACTAAAAACGAGTGCAAGAGACAAGCGAGATTAACACTCATGAACGAGAAATACTTTCAGAAGCGATTTGTTGTGCGATGTGAACATCAACATCACATCACGGATGGATTGGGGGTTATGATATGATTAACCGTGTAATTTTAGTAGGAAGAATCACGAAAGATCCTGAGCTCAAAATGACACAAGCGAACATCCCTGTTGTAACGTTCACATTGGCGGTTAATAGACAGTTTTCAAACGCTGATGGGGATAGAGAGGCAGACTTCATTTCGTGCGTTGTATGGCGAAAGCAGGCGGAGAATATGCGACAATACGTGCATAAGGGTGACATGTTAGGTGTCGAGGGAAGAATTCAAACACGGCAATACGATACCGACAACGGCATGAGATACGTGACCGAAATCGTATGTGACAGCGTTCAATTTTTAGAGAGCAAGCAAGAGTGGAACAACGAGGAAGCAAGACAGGTGCAACGCTCATATGATGACGCAGGAAGCAAGGAAAAGTCTAACGATGAGATGTATGAGACGAGCAAGAAGTTAGCAGCGGAAGAAGATTTACCTTTTTGATGAAAGGAGGATAACATGAATATAGTATACACACAAAGCGGTAATACATTTAGTGCTTTTAAAGTGTCAGCAAGCGCTCGTGGAAATATCTTGATTGCAATTATAAATGATAAAGGTTTGTTATCATTGCAATCTGAAGTATCATATGATGAGATGATTGAATTGTTAAAGTTTTGTAATCTTATTGCTACAAACTTTTGTAAGTTATTAAAAAATAAAAGCCCAAATTAAAGGGCTTTTTTCTATGTCTGAATGACGAGTAAATCATTCCAATTACGTTTAAATGTTTCTTGTTTCACTACTTCCTTGATTATCTTCATTTCTTGTGGTGCTGACTTATAACTTTCCCATAATGTCTTTTTACGTATCACACGTTTAGGCACATCATATTTAAGTTTAAACGCAGGAGGAACGAATGACATGACAAAGGTTAAGCCCAAGCCGAATGCGATGATGAGGATTGAAAGCAACGCTGAACCCACACCGCTTGCTGATATGACAACGTTGATCGTCATCGCACCGAACAAGACACCCGTTAAGATTTTAACAAACTTGTTCTTAATTCTTCCCTCGCCCTTATTAAACGAAGCGGAGTATGACATCTTATTGCCACGCTCGATGGTGTAATATAAGGACAGATTAAACCCTGATATATCATGTTTAATGGCTTTAATTTTCTTGTATGTTCTATATTCTTTTCTCGTGAGTTCGTCAACTTTCTTATCGCCGATTGAGAAGAGATAATCATCACGCTTCTTGTCGAGTTCTTGTTGATTAAGGTTTCTGATGAACGCTCTAAATGATGTCATCTCGCCATTAGCCTCACGAAGAATGTTATTGTTAATGGTTTCAGCTAACTCAAACTCTGCACTCGAAAGACCGTAAGATATACCGCTATCGGTCGCACCACTTTGCACCGTTAAATTAAGGAAGATAACGAACGCTAAATTAAGGTAGGCGTCAACCGATGTTAAGACGTTTTTGATGTCGCCATCAAACTCTAAAACACGATAGGCAAAATAAGCGAAGATTGCTAATGCCGTGACAAGCCACACCGAATACTTATAGAGGTTGTCGAATACTTTATTCATTTAGCCATCTCCTTTAGTGTCTTGAGAAGCGTGGACTCCAATTTATCGCCTGATTTATTTTCAATCATGCCGTTATGAACACCATACTCGATGAGATAAACAGCCCATGAGAATGTAGCAATCACGAACACGGTTAAGAGGTCTGAAACGATGGAATGTATCCCCCATAAAATCAAAGTTCCCAAGATAAGTGAAAACATAACGCTCGCACGTGGATGTGATTTGAGCAAGTCCATCTTCCCACCGATAATCAAAATGACAATTAAAATACCAATCGAGAACACGATACCTTTGGCGATGTTGTTTTCCTTTTCCATTTTAACGGGAACGTCATCAAAGTTCTTCCACTCGCCATCATGG
>JAJOJD010000029.1 GCA_021208965.1 Gammaproteobacteria bacterium | reverse complement strand
AGTGACTTTGACTGATCAGGTAATCGCTATAAATATCTAAAAGTCTTTTGTCCATGATAATGCCCCATAAAATAACGAGCAAAACATAAACAATTCTCAGTGATAGTCAAGATGGCGTGCGTAAGGTGAGTTATTAATATGAGTTTTTTTTTGTTTGATGCGTTTAGTGGTGAGATAAGATCGTCGAGTAGCAAGGATGATTTTTTTAGTCGTAATCCTTGTAAAGTACTATGTTTTTTTAACCCATTTTCTAATTCTTCTGGAGTGATGGTTAAAGAGCCGCAATCAGCGAGCAGCCATAGTAGGGCATGGAAAGATGACATGGTATCGTAATTGACGAGATAAGCGGAGGGAGCTTCGTCAGGGGGTAAATTCTGATCTTGTAGTGAGGGAGCCTTTGTTTTGGTGATAGATTGAGAAAAAAAATTACTACTGCACCGTTGAACAAAGCGAGCACTTTGAGTACTCGGTGTTTTGGGTATTTCTTTTGCCAACAGAGTCGCTTTTTTTAGACTATCTTTGCTGCCTTTTTCAAGGTAATGAGTACAGTGTAGTTTATATTGGAGTACGAGAAGAGCAAGTCGCGCAGATTGAGTATATGTTTTATGGTTATCGTTAAGAATATTGTTAATAAAGCTCAGGGTTTGACTGATGTCGGTTTCACGCCCTTGATTGTTGATGCATACAGTTATTTGAATAACCGTTTCTTCTGTTAGTGGGGATTCATCTAGATAGGTCTTGAGCTGGACTAAATAGGGATTGGTTTCAACAGTTAGTTCCTCTCGAAAATGAGAGGTATTTTTTTTTTCTTTTTCTTTGTGGATGTTGATCTTGATCTATGTTGAGTGACAATAGGCTTATTTTTATTTTCGCTGCTTAAAAGCGGGTTTTCGGATAACTTTTTATCCCGAGAAGGTAGATTTTTACGTTTTTCTTCAATTAATTCTTGCATAAAATGACTAATAACATCTGTAGTGGTTTGTTGTAGAGTATCAATGTGATCTAGCCAGGTAGATTCTTGGTTGTTCTCATCTGTATTGAGCAAGAGTTTATAGATTTCAAGGCGGGTCGACAAAACGAGCTTCTGAGCATTGGTCTGTTGAATTGTATTTCTGTCTGAGGCTTTCGTATGTTGTGTTTTGTGCGTGAGGAGCAATTTTTCTGTCCCATACAGAAAATTAATTATTTCTAATAGCTGCTGTTTTTTCTCGGGACTAGTGTTAAGTTGGTGATAATCAATGTCCGCGTTTGTCAGGTTGTTTTCATTAAACTCAGGGCAATTAAGTAATGCACCGATACGCTCATAAGAATAGTGCAGTGTATATTCATAAATATTTTCGTACACGTTGAGTTGCTTGGCGTGTTCTGCGATTTGATATTCGCAATAGATTTTTTTGTATGCTGTGTCTGAAGACATAAACGGCTTTTTTAAAAAGTGAGGCAGTGGTATTTCAAATAGTCTATTTAATGCGGATATAAATTCCTGTTGATCATTGTGCTGAAGTTTGGCGCAAATATTAAGGCGACATATGTCAACGACTTCATTTTTTTGATTTTCTGTTAAGTATGTTATTTGCTGTATCTCAGTAAAAAAATTAGCCCATAAGGTGTAAAAATGTTCAGATGAAAGACGTTGTGGAAAGTCACGATATAAAAACTGATAATGCTGAAACAACATATTGATCGTATAAAAATGAGTGAGTAGCAAAAAGAAAGTTTCTTCATTTTTGTTCAGTTGCTCTTTGTGGATTTTTGCCTCATCGTTAAAAGCATTGATCAATTCGATGGTTTTTTGGTGTTCCTTTTCACTGCCCTCGGCGTTAATCAAAATCGTTATCGTTTCTTCGCATAAGGCTAAAAACGTTGCTATTGATGTTTCTGATGATGTATTAGTCGGCGTGAAAGAATCGAGCAACTTGTCGATATTATGGGCAGATAGCATATGTTTCCACTATAAACGATTAAATAGTAAGGCATTCTAACATTGTTTATAATAAAGACAAACTTAGTTCAGAAAAAAACGGATATGGCTCCCCGAACAGGACTCGAACCTGTGACCCAGTGATTAACAGTCACTTGCTCTACCGACTGAGCTATCGGGGATTGCTGAAAAGAAGCGCTATATTAATGTACCTCTTGGGGAAGGTCAAGCGTCTGGGCCGAGTAATTCGCGCATTTTCGCTTTTAGCATTTCGATGGCAATACGGTTCTCTCCCCCGCGAGGAACAATAATGTCGGCATGCAGTCGAGAAGGTTCAATAAATCGCAGATACATAGGGCGAACAGTGGTTTCGTATTGTTCAATCACAGAATCGAATGTTCGCGCTCTTTCAATAATATCACGACGTAGGCGTCGAATGAGGCAAATATCTGGTGACGTATCCATATAAATTTTAATATTCATCTTGTCTCTGAGCTCAGGATCAACAAATAATAAAATGCCTTCGAGAACAATAATCCGGTGTTGACCAACACGTTTAGTTTGTGATTTTCGCACATGCAGGGAATGATCATATAACGGGATGTCAACACTTTCCCAATGTTGTAGTTGGCTTAAATGTTGGGTTAACAAATCGTGATCAATAGAACTGGGGTGATCATAGTTAATACTTGTTCTTGCTTCAAAGGGAAGATGGCTTTGATCTTTATAATAAGAATCTTCAGAGATAACAGCGACTTGGTCGGTGCCGAGCTCATTGACGATATTGTTGGCAAGCAAGCTTTTCCCTGATCCAGATGCGCCTGATATACCAATAACAATCGTTTTATTCTGTTTCATAGTCGTCCTTATTGTGTGAGAGTGTTTTAAGTAATACGTACACAGCACCGTTTCCTCCGTCTTTTGGTTTTGCTGAGCAAAAGGCTAAAACGTGAGCGTGATCATGAAGAGAGCGGTTAACGTGATTTTTTAAGATAGCGAGGGATCCTTTACCGTGAATGACTAATACACACCGATAGTTGCTTTGTAAACAGTGGGTTAAAAAGTCTTCTAACACGTCTACTGCTTGCGCTAGAGTGCAACCATGCAGGTCAAGGCTGGTTTGAATAGGGATTTGGCCGCGTTTAAATTTTTGTATCAGCTTCCCCCCTATGCTGGAATGCGCATTAAAGAGATAGCTATTGGGAGTGACATCTGCGTCAAACTTTAAACAATGGTTGTTTTTCATCGTTCTTATTAAAGCAAGTTTTGCGAATACTATCGGATTTTTACATTTGATGCTAGAGTTAAGCGATTGATTTTTTTATTGGAGTGTTCTTATCAATACCGCTTTAGATCTTATTCGTTATGCAACGCAATATTTCTCTGAAAACAGTGTTTATTATGGTCATGGTACCGATAACCCTGTTGATGAAGCCTATGCTTTAGTGATTGATGTTTTAGGTTTATCTCATGATTTGACTGATCGTGATTTGGATCTTTATTTTGTAGATCATCCTCCGATGTTACTTGAAAAAATTCATGCCCGTGTACGCCGTCGTCTACCGGTTCCCTATATCACCAACAAAGCATGGTTTTGTGGATTACCATTTATGTTGATGAACGGGTTTTAATTCCTCGATCACCCATAGCCGAACTGATCGAAACCGGATTTTCCCCTTGGATTGATCCTGAGAGAGTTTGTGACGTCCTCGATCTGTGTACTGGGAGTGGGTGTATGGCGATTGCTTGTGCTTATGCGTTTGAACAAGCAAGAATTGACGCCTCTGATTTGTCGCGAGATGCATTAGATGTCGCGAGATACAATATTCAACAGCATCAGGTTGCGGATCGCGTACATTTATTTGAGGGGGATTTATTTTTGGCTGTACCGCGTCATTGCTATGATATTATCGTGAGTAACCCTCCTTATGTGGGGGCGAAGGAGCTGCAAGATTTGCCGAATGAATATACGCATGAACCGTCGTTAGCCTTAGCATCAGGAGAATTTGGTCTTGATATCGTGGATCGTATGTTAAAAACGGCTTATCACTATTTAAAAGATGATGGCATTTTAGTCGTGGAGGTCGGGAATACCGCAAAGCTCATGGAAGAACATTATCCACGACTACCTTTTGTTTGGCTAGAATTTGATCGAGGTGGTCACGGCGTTTTTGTATTAACAAAACAGGATTTAATCGATGTCGGCTAATACCTTTGGTGAGTTATTTCGATTAACCTCGTGTGGTGAAAGTCACGGAGAAATGTATATAGGCATTGTTGATGGCTGTCCGTCAGGGATGAGCTTATCAGAAGCCGATATTCAGGTAGAATTGGATCGTCGACGCCCGGGTCAATCTGCATTAGTGAGTCAACGTCGGGAGTTAGATCGCGTAAAAATTATTTCAGGGGTGTTTGATGGGAGAACAACTGGCGCACCTATTGGCGTGATTATTCATAATGATGACCAGCGCGAGAGAGATTATTCCGATATAAAAGAAAAATTTCGTCCAGGCCATGCGGATTATGTTTATTTTAAAAAGTATGGTCTTCGGGATTACCGTGGGGGTGGTCGAGCATCTGCCCGAGAAACTGTTTTGCGTGTTGCTGCTGCAGCTATAGCCAAAAAATATTTGCGTGAAAAATACCAGATTGAAATTTGTGCACGCCTAGTGCAGGTTGGCGATTTGCTTCTTACGCCTGATAATTCAAGCGCATTAGAAAATTTGATCGCAGAGCTTCGTCGGCAAGGGGATTCTATAGGTGCTCGTGTGACTGTTTATGCTCATCATGTCCCTCTCGGGTGGGGGGAGCCTATTTTTGATCGTTTAGATGCTAATATCGCAAGAGCACTCATGAGTATTCCAGCGGTAAAAGGGGTTGAAATTGGGGATGGTTTTGCGTGTATTACCCAGAAAGGCAGTGAACATCGCGATGAAATGACGACGCAAGGATTTCTTTCAAATCATGCCGGTGGAATTTCTGGTGGGATTAGTACGGGGCAAACGATTTGTGCGTCGGTGGTATTTAAACCGGCTTCTAGTATCCGAGTAACTGGAAAGACAATCACAACATCGGGTGAAGCGGTTGATATTGTGACGACTGGTCGCCATGATCCTTGTCTGGGTATTCGTGGTCTCGTGGTCGTTGAAGCGATGCTCGCTTTAGTATTGATGGATTGTAGTTTATACCATTCTCACCAGTCTCCATAAACGAGTTGCGTGTGCGCTCATGGATAAAACTATTATCAATATTATGAAATCAATCAAACAATATTGTATAATCAAAAAATAAAAAACCTGGTGACAACGAATGATTAATCCAAGAGTTGATATTGCTTTTAAAAAAATCTTTGGCGTAGATGAAAATAAAGATATTTTGATTTCTCTATTAAAATTCGATTGTGAGTGAACATGATCAAATCGACGAGATTGAATTGCTCAATCCCTACAATGACCGTCAATTTAAAAAAGACAAACTCTCTATTTTAGATATTAAAGCGCGGAATAAACGGACACAAACCTATTTTTTAATTGAAATGCAACTGGCAGAAGAACTCGATTATCACAAACGCAGTCTTTATAGTTGGTCAAGAGTTTATGCCAATCAGTTAAAAAAGGTGATCCATACGACAAGCTGACAAAAACCATCGCGATTCATATCTTAAATTTCACCTGCATTGAACATAAAGCAGAAGATGGATTAACGGTTATTCATAAAGAAAAATACCACCATTGCTTTATTCCCATGGATAAAGAAACGAAAAAGCATATTTACCATGACTTTGAAATTCATACGATTGAGTTGAGTAAGTTTGAGAACAGGCGTCAACGTGACTTGGATTCAGCGTTAGCGCGAGTCAAAACCATGCTTGATGCATGGGTTGCTGTGCTCACGCATTATGATCTGTTGAATCTCAAAAAACTCCCCAAAGAGCTGAATAAACCTGAAATTCGTAAAGCCTTACATATCATGGAAGAGATGACCATGAAACCGCTAGAGCGAGAACAGTATGAGTCGCATTTAGATTTTTTACGGATGGAAGCCGGTGCATTTGAAGCACGCTACCAAAAAGGTCTGGAAGAAGGTAAGGCTACTGGTTTGGCAGAAGGTAAAGCAGAAGGTAAAGCAGAAGGTAAAGCAGAAAGTAGGGATGAAATTGCGAGAAATATGCTCGCGCTCAATCTTCCTGTATCCGTTATTACAGCGGCGACAACTCTAACCGAAGAAGAGATTGAACGTTTGAAATCATAAATGACATCTCGTGGCTTAGATATAGTTTGATTTGGTATTGATTAATTTCAGTTTATACGATTCTGATCAGCCCCCCTAAACCAATTGCTTGAAGTTCTGTTTCTAAACGCTGACGAATGACGGCTGCGTTTGGGAATGTTAGGAGTTCTTGTACTAACGATTTGGCATGTTGAAACGAGCATTGCCGTATCACCCATTTGATCCGCAGTAATTTTGATGCACTCATGCTCAGTGAGTCGAAACCTATGCCTAACAATAATAGCGCGGCTAACGCATCGCCCGCAATTTCTCCACAGATAGAGACAGGTACTCCTGCCCGATGTGCTTCATTAACGATATGGACAAATGCTTGTAATACAGCGGGATGAAAGTTGTCATATAAATTCGCGACACGGGAATTGTTTCTATCAACAGCGAGCAGGTATTGTGTTAGATCATTGCTTCCAACAGAAATAAAGTTGACTTTTTTCGCAATAACATACGTTTGGTAGACGGCAGCTGGAACTTCAATCATCACCCCAATTTGAGGCATCGTAATAGATAAACCTTCTTCTAATAAACCTGTGTGCGCTATCGTAATCAGATCGAGCGCATCGTCAACTTGAGTGACATGGCTAATCATAGGCAACATAATTTTTAGATTTGTATATCCTATGCTAGCACGCATCATGGCACGAACCTGCATTAAAAATAATTCTGGGTGATCGAGAGAAACACGTATTCCTCGCCAGCCTAAAAATGGATTTTCTTCTGGAACACTTAAGTAATCTGGTACTTTATCGCCTCCAATGTCTAATGTTCGCATCGTCACCGATCGTGGTGAAAACGCATTTAACAATTGGCGGTAAATAATTTTTTGTTCTGTCGAAGACGGGAACATGTCTCGTGATAAAAAGGGCACTTCTGTTCGATACAAGCCCACTCCATCTGCGCCAACACTGAGTGATAATCCTAAATCAGATGAAAATCCCGTATTGATAAATAGTGATACTGTGTGTCCGTCGGTTGTTTCTGCCGGTAAAGTGCGTAAGCTTTTTAGTTCTTCATTCAGTTGGTGTTCTTCATGAGTCAGTCGATTAAATTCTCGGATAATAATATCAGAAGGATCAAGGTAAACATGACCATAATAACCATCGACGACGACTGTTTTACTTTCTAATTGAGAGGGTGATAAACCATCAACGCCCATAATCGCTGGTACTCCAAGTGATCGTGCTAATATTGCGATATGTGCGTTGCTAGATCCTGAGCGTGATACGATGCCTTTTAAATGAGAGAGCGGAACTTCAGATAAATCTGCTGCTGTAATGTTTTCACCGACTAAAATAACTTTTTCTGGATAGTCAACCGGTATCGTTTTTCTCGTTTTTGAAGGACATCTAAAATACGCTGGCCCAAGTCCAAAATATCTTCGGCTCTATCCCGTAAATATGGATCATCCATACTTTCAAATTGACGCATGTGCAGTTTAATGACTTTGCGTAAGGCGCCTTGTGCCCAGTTGCCATGGTGAATTTCTTGTTCTATTTCAAAACCTAAACTGTTATCGTCTAGCATTAATAAATAAGCATCAAATAAGGCTCTGTCTTCCGGTGCTAACGTAGACTGTAGCCGTTTATTAAGATCAATAATTTCTTCTCGAATCGTATTAATCGCGTGACGAAATATTTGTATTTCATTTTCTATGTCTATAATTTTTTTATCAGGAACGGCGTCTAAATCGGCTTTAGAAAATACGACATAGCCTGTGCCAATGCCGACACCTGGTGAGCCAGGACTGCCATTAAGGAGTATTTCATGATGTTGTGTTGATGTATACGACAGTTGTGTAATTTGTCCTAACATTTCTGCTTTTGCGATATCTTGAGAATAGTGCAGGGCTAGTGTGATGAGGAACGATTCTTCGGCATCAGAGAATGCTTGCGTGGTTTCGCGTTGTGCAACAATCAAGCCTAATAAGCGTTTTTTGTATACAATAGGAACGCCAACAAAGCCGTGAAATTTATCTTCGCCCAACTGAGGAAAAAAGTAATAAGCCGAGTGAGTTTGCGCATCAGCAAGATTGATGACTTCTTTTTTTGTTGCAATTAAACCGATCAAACCGTTATGAACATCTAAACGAATAGAATCGATAGATTTAACTTCATAGCCTTTCATAGCCAGCATGACGAGTTGTGACAGTGGCGCATCATAAAAAAAGATGGCGCAGGCATCTGCTTCAAGTGTCTCACGAATGCGTTGCGTCAAGACTAAAACGGCTTCGTCAAAACCATTAGCATGACGAACTTCTTTGATGATTTTTTCTACATTCGAAAACATATAGAATCCATTTTTTAAACAGAAATAGTATGATGACTGTTTTCTTTGCGACGAAACACATAGGGCGCGAATATTTTTAGTGCTTTATGATAGACTTGCTTCTTAAACAAAATCACTTCTTTTATAGGGCGCCAGTAGTTTACCCATTCCCAGTGATCAAATTCAGGTTTTTCTGACGCATTAAAATTAAATTTGCTGTCCTCGCCAACAAATTTTAATAAAAACCATTTTTGTTTTTGTCCAATACATAGGGGTTCCGATCGGTAGCGAATTAAATGTTTTGGTAAGCGATAATATAGCCATTGTTTAGAAGCCGTGACAATTTTTACATCGTCTGGGTCTAAGCCAGTCTCTTCTTTCAATTCACGGTACATGGTTTGGCGTAAAGTTTCACCTTCTTGCATGCCCCCTTGCGGAAACTGCCAAGCATCTTGGTTCACTCTTTTTGCCCAAAATAATTTCTTTTGCCTGTTAAACAGGACGATCGCTACACCAGCTCGATACCCTGCAGGATCAATCATAGCGATCCATAAAATAAAGTATAATTATATCGTACCTTACGACAAGGACGGTTGACAATCAACTATTTTTTTGTCGACTTTTGTATGAACTTCATGCATTTTTCACGTGACATCGGACTGATGACAATCTCTTGATTTTTGGATGGTTGTTTAAAATTTTGGATGGCTGTACCAATGATGCCTTGTTGATAGAGCTCATCAAAAAAATGATGCGTCATGTCTGATTTTTCTGGTGAAAACGATAAAACTAGCAAGTCATTCTTACACCATGAAGGATTTGCTTGTAACGTTGAGAGACTAGGCTCGTTCTGTGATGGTGTATAAGATTCCCCTTGGCGATAAGTTGGCGGATCACTGGCGTAAAATAAAATGCGTTTGGTGGTGGTGAGGATTCGTTGATGGGGGTAGTGGCTTTTTAGCCATAAACCAACCTCCATCTCGTCATACGTTTTGTGTCCAAAAGAGAAAATACTGGCAATCAGGCCATAAGCAAATAAGACGCTGATCATTCCGATAAAAATGATTCGATTTTTTTTTGTTAACTTATCGATAATGTGTGGTAAAAAAATAGCGGCATACAGCAAAGTCAATACGCCAAAGGGCAGCAAATAACGCCCGTTTAGAAACGCGTATTCGATGAAAAATAATAAGGGAAGCGCTAACGCGATGCTTAAGTATGGCATGAATATGGGGGCGAGGATAAATAATTTGCGGTGAGATAGGGTGCGCCGAATCATGAAAAACACAGGAATGATGACTAGATTAATGTGATTGATGACGTAAGCTAGGAATAGCGCGAAATAACCGCTAACGAGTGCGCATGATGGACAAGGATTTTCACGATAAAAGATATATTGAGCCATGGTGTGATAGCGGCGCATGAATTCGCTCGTAACGGTGCTTGCATACAAAGAGAGTTCTTGCCATATATACGCAAATCGAAAACTATTCATGCTCAGTTTATGGGTTATGAATAATCCGCCGCAGATCAGGCTTATGATTATGCTCAGATAATGTAATTGAAGGCAGCAGCCTAATTTTTCTCGGAAGGTTTGATGGACGAAAAAAAAATATACTGAAAAAAGGGATAAGAAGGGCGTAAAATATTCCTTCAATTCGAAAAAATACGCCCAAAAAGATGCTGGCAGACCATGCGAATGCCCAAGCGGTATTTCGTTTTAGAACATAATAGTAATAACTGTATAAAGATAATAATAGACATAGCATAAAGCCATGATCACGAATCACTTGAGGCCACCATTTTACATAGGCATGCCAGCTTATCCAGAGAAGGATCGCCCAAATACCTTGGCGAGGATGTTGGGACAATAAGCGAGCGACGGCTAGAAAACATAGCGCACTGGAAGTCAGGCAAAATCCATCAAACCAGCGTTGAGCAGTCCATATATTGAGGCCGAAAATCTGGTGTATCCATCCAATGATGATAGGGTAAAAAGGCCATTTTGCTTGTTCGCCTAAGGCTAACACTCCGTGCAAGCCATTTTCCGTATACATGGCAGCCGCTTGTAAGTATGTTACCCCGTCAGGATTGATCATTGGATAAAGATATACTTGACGTAAGTATAAAATAATAGTAGCGATGGCGATAACTATATATTCAATCCATGGGCCTTTATGGTGTCGCAACATTCGCTACAAATTCCTTTAACTGATGTTTAAATGCGTTAATACTAAATAGCTGTGTACTTTCTTTGCATAGGCTAGGCGAGAATGAACATGTTTCAAAATATTTTACGGCATCAATAATCGCGCTTGCCTGTTGCTGTTGATACAATATCCCTGTTCCTTTATCTCCATGTTGCCTGATATCTTTAACAATTTCGCTCGCTCCTCCTTGAGAAAAAGCGATCACCGGTGTGCCGCAAGCCAGTGCTTCAACGAGGGTGATACCGAAATCTTCTATAGCTGCAAAAACAAACGCCCGTGCTTGCGATAAATAATTTTTTAATACCGGCGTGGGTTGATATCCGAGAATATCGATATTTTGTGCTTTATTTTGTTTAATGCGTGACATGTCTGGGCCGTCGCCAATCACGATTAAATGTTTGTCGGGCATTTGTTTAAACGCTTCTATGATTAAAGATATTTTTTTGTAGGGCACTAACCGAGAAGCGGTGATATAAAAATCTCTTTTCGTCGGTAGAAAAGCTGCCGTATTATTCTCTTGGTTTTCTATATTGACGGGTGGATAAATGACTGTTGCGTCTCGACGATATACTTTTTTAATACGCTGCGCGATATACCGTGAATTGCATAAAAAATGATCAACACGAGCAGCGCTCGCAACATCCCATAGGCGAAGACGGTGCAGCAGATAGCGTGTGATCCAAGATCTAACGCCATGTTCTAAATGTGATTCTTGCAGATACTGAGATTGTAAGTCCCAAGCATAGCGCATCGGTGAGTGCATGTAGCAGATATGTTGTTGGTGAGGGCCTGTAATCACACCTTTTGCCACAGCATGTGAGCTTGATAAAATGAGATCATAAGCAGATAAGTCGAGCTGTTCAATCGCCAATGGCATCAAAGATAAGTAATAGCGGTAATATCGCTTCGCAAAGGGAAGATGTTGAATCATCGACGTGTTAACAGTTTTTCCTTGTAAGAAGGCGCGTTGGTCTTTTGGAAGAAAATCAGCGACAGCAAAAATATCAGCCTCAGGAAAGCAAACGATCATTTGTTCGATCACGCGTTCGGCACCAGCGTATACGGTGAGCCAGTCTGTGACAATTGCTATTTTCACTCTGAGGGTTCCTGTTAGGTTAAGATGATGATCTTAACGTAAGCAGAGATGAATGATCAATCAGCTTTTTTACATAGAGGTCTTTAAAGCTGTCTTCCATGGTTCGCATGCCGTTGGCTTGGTTTGTTTGTATAACGGACATAATTTGTGTTGTTTTATTTTCTCGAATCAGGTGTCGAATCGCTGGGTTGCCTATCATAATTTCTTGTGCGGCAATACGTCCTCCGCCTATTTTTTTCACTAATGTTTGTGAAATGATGGCTTGTAAAGACTCAGATAACATATTTCTCACTAAGGCTTTATCTTCGGAGGGAAACACATCGATAATACGATTGATGCTCGTTGCGCAGGAATGCGTGTGTAGCGTCGCAAAGACAAGATGCCCGGTTTCTGCAGCGGTTAACGCAAGGCGAATGGTTTCAAGGTCGCGTAATTCGCCGACAACGATGACGTCGGGATCTTCACGTAATGCCGCGCGTAGTGCTGATTGAAAGCTGTTGGTATGTTGATGAATTTCTCGTTGTTGTATTAATGATTTATCGGAGTTGTATACATATTCAATTGGATCTTCCATCATGATGATATGAGATGCTTTATGCTGATTAATATTCTGTATCATCGCAGCAACCGTGCTTGTTTTGCCGCTGCCGGTTGATCCTGTGACCAAAATCAGTCCATTTTTTAATAACGATAAATGCTTGAGTATAGGAGGCATCATTAACGCGTCTAACGTTGGAACATGATGAGGAATAAAGCGAAATGCCGCGCTAATGCCGCGTGATTGTTGAAAAATGTTGACCCGACATCGGGTAGCATTACATGGCGTAAAAGAAAAATCATTTTCCAAACAAGTTATCCTTTCTGCTGGAAAATTTTTGCCAATGCGCCTTTCAGCCACGAGTCCTCTACGATAGTGGTATTTTCTAATCGTACTAAATCACCATCGATACGAACGATTGGAGGCATGCCGGTCGAGAGATGCAGATCTGAGGCTTTGAGTTCAATGCTTTTTTCAAGGAGTGCTATCATATTCATAATGTTTTTCTGATCGATTTATTTTTCTCACTATCCTGGTCGTGAAAAAATTCATTGACCACGGTTTTTGGATCACCGTCCATGCGAATTTTACCATGCGCTAACCATATGACGCGATTGCATGTTCGTAAGACCAAATCACGTGAATGTGATGCAATGACTAAGATACTGGATGCATCGACCAGTTTTTTTAATCGGTCTTGCGCTTTTTGAGTAAATTTTTTATCGCCGACAGATAGCCATTCGTCCATCAGCAAAATTTCAGGTTGTAACATGGTCGATACCGCAAAAGCTAAGCGCAAGTGCATACCGGAAGAATAAGTTCGTAAAAGGCATATCAAAAAAATGTCCTAATTCAGAAAACTCGATAATGTCGTCCATTTTTTCAGTGATGTCTTTTTTGGAAATTCCCAATAAGCGCCCACGAAAATAAACATTTTCGCGGCCTGTAAATTCTGGGTCTATCCCTAATGAGAGTTCAATCAGTGAGCTAATGACTCCTGTTGAATTGATCGTACCGGATGTGGGTGCATAAACTCCGCTAAGAACCCGTAGCAGTGTGCTTTTTCCCGCGCCATTGTGGCCTAATAAACCAATCCGTTCTCCATCATGAAATGTCAAGTGGATATCGTCTAGTGCTCGGACAACCAGGTGACCATTCGAATCGGCATCGAGTTGACCGCCTGTTGCGATATTCATTAGGCGATTACGAAGTGAACGGTTACTTGCATTGAAAATAGGGATGTCAATATAAACGTGGTTTAATTCTATCAGTGCCATGGTGCGTCTCTCAATTTAAAGCCAATAAGCAATTCTGCATCGATATCGTGTGAAGACGAAGAGTGTCATTAACCATCCTAAAAAAGCTGTCGCAAAAGAAAATTCCCAGCTAAACCAGGAAGCGTGATGGCTCAGGAGCGGTTCTCTGACTACATTTAACCAGTGATAAAACGGATTTGATTGAAGCAAATATAAGTTGGCTCTAGCACCTAAACGTTCGGGCATCCACATGATCGGCGTAAGATAAAACAGAATTTGCAATATACTGGAGACAATCGGTGGTGTATCGCGATATCTGGCACAGAAAATGCTGAGCAATAACGTGAGCCAAGATAAGTTTATAATAAGAAGTGCAAAACCAAGAAGGCTGAGGAGTATGCTTATTTTAATCGGCTGCCATACAATCAGAAAAACGATGGGAATAATCATTAGGTTATGACCTAGAATAACAATATTTTTCCATATTAAGCGTGCAATATGGAGAAAAAGGGGCAGGTTTAGTTGCTTAATAATAGGTTGCGCGCTAATAAAAGCTTGGCATCCTTCGGTGATAACAGTAGAAATCAGGCCCCAGATGATCATGCCGATAGACACATAAGGCAAAAACTCTCGTAAAGGGGCATGGAATATCTTGCTAAATAAAACTCCTATGGTAGTAATCATCACACTGGTGCTAATCGTTAGCCAAAAAGCACCCAATGAGGACCGTTTATAGCGGTGCGAAACATCATGCCATCCCAGCATGCCAATAAGAGAGTACTGTTTAAGAGCCTGAGCAATATCATACAGGCCAGATTTGATGAGTGACGTGAACATTTTTACTGTTTAATATAAA
>JAJOJD010000056.1 GCA_021208965.1 Gammaproteobacteria bacterium | reverse complement strand
ACTTCAGAATCAGAGTCATATAGTGATGCCGTCTCAATCCAGCCTTCAAAATCATGTTCTTCAGCGATAACAAACCATATTTTATCTTCATTACTTTTGATGAAAAGTCTGCTTCCATTTTTTGATAAAAGATATTGCTCCGTTATTTTATAATCACTGGAAATTTTATTTATAAAATTTTTATATTCATTTTGGTTTAAAATAGAGTTTTTTTGATTAATAATCTTATTAAGATGCTTGTTTAAGTCTAAAAAATATCTATTTTGTAGGTCGATTATTTTTTCATAAACAACATTTATTCCGTTGGATATTTTTTTCTCAACATAACTGTCTATAATGTCCTTGTTAAGAAGTTCTATTGCTTTCTGATCATTTAATTGCCCTGTTAGCATTAATTTTTTTATATTCCCATCCGTAATTACGGATGCAAATTGATCTCCTGAGATATCTGGCATTTGCTGATCAAGAACAATCACAGAGATTTCATTCCCGCTTTTTTTAAAAGCTGCTTTGTAAAGGTTAGATAAATCTAAACAAATATGAGATATTGTTTGTGGCAATGGAGAGTCATCCTCAACTTCTTTTAGTGCTTGAGAAAATTCATATTGGTTTGGATTAGAAAAAATATATGATAAAGCCTCTTTTGGACATTGAAAGCCTATGCATTTGATTTTCTTTTCTCTCAGGCCATTTAATAAACTTTCTAAATATTCTTTATTATCATCAACCACAATAACCGTTGTTGGATAAGAAAAAAGCAAATTTTTAATGTCAAACATAACTCGCCCTCACTTTATTGAATCATTATTCCATCATTTCTTAGATGACACATTACGGTAGCTATTATTTCAATAGCAGGGTTATATAGAAAAGGAGGGTAAAAATTATAGTTGCATGATGTCAACAATATTTCATTTGATATTTGATTTACTATTAGTTTTCGCAAAGCTAAATTACCTGATTTTTGTTGTACAATAACTGACTTGCCACTTACAGAATACAGTTGATGAATGTCGGGGGAGAGGGGAAAACCATACACATAGTCACCTATATGATATTCTGGTGTCATTGATGAATCTGTAACTTGCATATAAAGTAAGCTTGGATGGGTATCTGTAATTAATTTATGCAAAGATGACACCCATTTGTTTATTGGTTCTTTAATTAATAGTTTCTTCTTTGGTTTGTCTCCTTGCGCATACAATAGCCACTCAACAGAGCATTCTGTTGCGCATTCATCGAGTCGTTTAGCTACTAAAAGAGCGCCTCGCTCTGTTAACCCTCCATGTTTTGCGGTTTCCCATCCGCACAGGGTGTTAAAATTAATCAATCCGGTGGAAGACATTTCTTTTAAAGTTAAGCCGGCGACTCCTCTAGCTTCTTTGAGTCGAATCGCCCTAGCTTTAGGGGATATTAGACTATTGTCTTCTAAAGTCATTGCAACATTGTTGTGTTTTTTTGGTTAAAAATAGCATATTTTGCTCATTAAAGCTAATTAATTTCAATATTAACCTAGTTTTTTTAGTAAAAATAAAATTTTTTTAGTTAAAAACGTTGACTTTTAGTTAAAATTAACTATAAATTATTCTTTATGTATGAGATTAGCAGAGTGTCGGTGTTAGAACTGTAATTCTAATGCAGACAGTAAGCAGCATGTCATTAGGCGAAAAGCATCTATACGATCCGCTGATTTATCACATAGAGGTGATATCGCCGATGACATATTTGTTTATTAAATAAAAATCAAGTTTTTTATTTCTCATTCTAATAAAAAGGCAACCACAGAAAATTTTATATTTTTGCCAAAACGGTTGAGTATAAAAAATATTAATTTTTAGAGGAATAGCGATGGAATCATATCCTTCAGAAAAATTACGGATTCTTCTTTTTGAAGATAAATCTGTTCTACAACAAGCAGTCAAAAATTTGCTTGAAAACTATGGCTGTTCCGTGTTAGTTGCCTCAAATTTTTCTGAGGCCGTAAAAAAAATTTGATTTGTCATTTGATGGTGTATTAACGGATGTAGGGTTACCACTCAATGGAAATGGGTTGGATGTCGTAAGGTATATCCATAAAAATTTTTCAGATAGTAAAGCAATGATATATATGTATTCAGCATTTGGTGTTGACTACATAAAAGAAAGAATCGGCTCTCTACCCGTCAATGGTTATTTTAGAAAACCTTTTTCGCATAACGAGATAGCAAATTTTGTTCAATCAGTGATTGAACGTAAAAGATAGTAGCCAAAGAGACATCGCTAGAGGGTGAAATGTCGATGAGAAGTCACGTGCTGGTAATTGTGCTTGCACGTGTTTTTCCCTTGTGTGTATGGATAGATGTGTTGATGACGTTGTTGCGGGTAGGGTTGCGGTGTCATCAACACATTGTCCGCCATGTGTTTGTTTTTAGATGAGAAGAGTGAATTTTTATTACAGTAGCTAGGAGGAAATGATGCGTTTTTTGCTGTCAATTGTCAAACAACTCAGACAAAAATATGGGTTGATTCGAAGGTGTATTCTACTCAGTGGGGTGCCGATACCATCGTTTGCATACAGCACGAGCGATGATGCGTTAACGAATATTCTGACATCAGCGGTGAACTATGCGCAATCTGGCCCTGCGCGCGCACTGTGTGTCTTGGCGATTGCCGGCGCTGGTTATCTGTGGATTG
>JAJOJD010000049.1 GCA_021208965.1 Gammaproteobacteria bacterium | reverse complement strand
TCAATAGGTTAACAAAAATAATCCTTATGGATATCTTGTGATAAGCGTTGTGGATAAAGTTTTAAACTTTTTAAAAATGCGGGTTTATTGATATTAATACTTATTTATTCAGGTATTCCTAACTCTTTATGAAGAGTTTATCAACAGATTATGACCGGAACTGATTGTTCTGATATACTCTCGGTATGCTTTTTTTCGCTTTTATTTGACCAAAATTCAGCCCAACTTTGATAGGTTGATAGTTTTACGCGTTCAATCCGACCGGATAACCGATCTAAGCTAGACTTTTCAGCATATTGGTATTTACATTCTAATGAAATTGCTTGATCTTCTTGATCTGATGTAAAGATATAAGAGGGATCAATATTTTTTCTTGTGCGATATTGATCTAATAGATTGTTTTTAATATTTTTATAATTTTGGGTGGTATTACTTCTTTGTTTATCTAAGAAAATCTGTTCCCGTTCATTACGAGATGTGTGATCAACGAATGATTCAGAGAAGTATTTATTGTATAATTGATAAACACTAATACCGATAGCGGCGGTATAACAGATAAGACCGATAGGAACGGTACCAAAATTTACGCCAGGAATCATCGCCGTTGCCATCAATAGTGACCCTACGCCCGCTAGGGTATACATCAACGTGTCTAGTTTTTTTACCGCTGCAATATTGCGCTGTTCTGCCAGCATGAGATCAGTGTTTAAAATAGCATGGATCGTTTTTTGATCTGATATTTTTTCTTGCGTATTTAAACCTTGTGTTATTGTAATATGATTGATTTCAGTGTTTAAAGAAGCTATTTGTTGTTCAATATTATTATATTCAGTTTGAAGGTCTATTTTTTTTGGATCATCAGTTTTTTCTGAAATCAGTAAAGTTTCTTCTGTTGGTTCTTCTTCCTCTGAACCTGTATCGTATTCAGCCAGTTTTTGTTGTAATAATGTTTGTTTTTTAGTGAGATAACTTAATTTTTCCTGTTTGTGCCCCAGAAGACCTTCTATTGATGACCGATCAACAGCATGTTTATATCCAACATAACTATTAAAAGCGGCTGCGAACATGGCTAAAGAAAAACTAAACGCAGAAGCAGCGGTCGCACAACCGGCACCAATACCAGTCAGTGTTGCTTTTGTAGCGGTTTGTTGGGATATGGCTGCCGTAATAATCGTCCAAATAGCGACCATTGACATCAGTATGTTAGTACTCATCGTTATATTTGCTGCTTGACGCGTTTTTTCATTTTCGCTGTCCATATCTTTTAAGATAGGCGCGATGGATAAAAGATCCATCATGTCCCATCCTGCATAGGTAAGACAATAAAGGGTGAGAGATAGTTCTAGACTACTTTTTAATAAACGTGTTTTGTCTATCCATGACACGAGGGTTGCTAGAATGAAGACAAGCATCAGACCATCAGAAATAAGGGGTTTAGCTTTTTCTATCTTTTTTTGAGTTAATAACTCCTTATTAAGGGCAACTAAAAGATTTAATTGTGGTAAAAATGATTCTTCGTGATTATCCGTAATATTAGTTACCATTATGTGAGTAAATTAAATGAATTTTTTCTGAATATAGATTAACTTTTTGTTTTTTCCATATTTTTAATTCATTAGTAATAATTTTTTACTGAGCTGTAACGTAGGAATACGGATATTTTCTTGTTTTAATTCTTGCAAAACCATCAGAACTTCCTGTGTTTTTGGATTTAAAACAGTGTAATAACGGTTAATCCATTCAATAGCCTGTGTCAGACTGGATTCATAAATAGTGGTATTGTGATGCAGTAATGCCCACTGCGCTTGTCCAATTTGCATATGAAGGTATTGATTAATGTACTCACCTTGTTCTTGAGCAACTAATGGAATCAGTGCATTGGGAGTTTTTTTCACAGTAATCAGTTGCCTCAATTGCTTCCACGTTTTTTTCAAGTGATCACGCCAATTATTTGTTGTAGAGATTTCTTCTTCGGGAGTGTTTTCTTCTATAAACCCAGCCCCTAAAAATGGCATATTGTCAATTGATTGCTCAAGTTCGTGTAACTTTAAAAATAACAAGGATATGTCCGGTATTTTTATCCCAGCAAGTGTTTTTCTATTGTCTTCGATGGATTGATCAAGAACCGTTAATGCGGGATCATGTGTTTCTAAAATGAGATGGTGTGCTTGAGTGAGTAATCGAATGGTTTCAGGAATATCATGGCCAAACGATAAGCTCGTATCGGCAAGGTTAATGAGATATTTTATTTGATGCAAACGCCATTCGTGTTCTTGAGATAAATGCGTGAGTTGCTTTAATGCGTGTGTTTGTTCGGTTAGAGTGATTTCTTGATCATGCAGAACTTTCTGTAGTTTATCAACGTCGTCTGTGAGTAATAAATTTGCCTGATCATTCGCGTGTACTTGCTGTGACAATCGTTGAATTGTTTGGCTAAGAGATTGAATCTTTGAGTGATAAAAACCCCAAAATCCCCCAATGAATACTAGTGTTATACTTAAAATAAGTATAATAAGCACTGAAGAAAAACGTGAATGCGTTGCATTATTGACGGGGGTTTCTACGATTTTTAATTCAGATAACATGCATTTTTCTCCATTTCAAGAGTTGTTCTAGCAAGCGTTGATTCGTAAAGGCCGTATTCATCGCGAGTACACGTGTCCATCCTTTTTCACGGGCGCGATCAGCAAGACGTTGGCTCACGATAACGCACAAAATCTGACGTAATTGCGATTCATACGAGCCGGCTAGTTTTTGCAAACATAACAAATTCTCTTCGCTAGTACAAATAACGAGTGTTAATCTACATGTTTTTAGAACTGTTTGTAATAAATGGCGTTGATGCTTGGCACAATGACGCTGGTATACTTCATAACGATGACAGTCTGCCCCTCGCTTTTTTAAGGTTTCTTGTAATAATTCACGTCCTGCAATACCGCAAAAAAGAGCAATTTTTTTTCCATGAACATCTTGTAAATCGGGCAATGCTAATAAACCTTCACTATTTCCTTCAACAGGATACTGTGAAATAATGCCATATTCTAATAGTGCTGAGGCCGTCGTTGCGCCAATAGAAAAAAAAGCTATTTTTTTATCAAAAAAATTTTTATCACAATAGTTGACGGCATGAACACTAATAAAAATAGCGATATCGGGACTATATGAGAATATATCAACGATGCGTGGCTGAATATTTATCACGGGCACATGATAAGTTGTTGCACCATAGGCTTCTAGTTGTTTGCATAAGGCTTCACCTTGTGGTGACGGTCGTGTGACAAGAATGTGGTGTTCACTCAGCGAGGTCATGGTCTATCTGCCGGATCGCAGATTCTCAGCCACTTTTTCGCCGAATATATCAGGGAAGTCTCGTGAACCTTTGGCTTGTGAAAATAAGTATTGCCCAGTTGTTGGATTTTCCCACCATGCGCGTAGCCATAAGCGATTATCTTCTATAACCGCATAAGCAGCCAGAGGAACACCACAGCCACCATTCAAGGCACGACTAATGGCACGCTCTGCGGTGACGGTTTCCCATGACTCTTGATGATTGAGGCGGCCAATCAAGTTTTTTAATTCTGTATCGTCAGATCGTAATTCTACGCCAATCGCGCCTTGGCCTGGGGCAGGGAGCCAATCATCAGGATGCAAATATTCTTGGATATGGTTCGATAGATTTAATCGTTCTAAACCAGCGGCCGCAAGAATTAATCCGTCGACATGCCCCGAGAAACATTTATCTAAACGTGTGGCAACATTGCCTCGAACATCAACACATTCAATATGAGGATAGTTTTTTTGCAAGAGAAGCTTGCGTCTGGCACTTGATGTGCCGACACGAGCCCCAGCAGGCATATCTTTCAAGGAAGTATAGTGTTGACTGACAAAAACATCCTCGACAGAGCCGCGCGATAAAATGGCGGCAATGGCTAAGCCATCAGGTAAATGCATCGGAACATCTTTCATCGAATGTACAGCAATGTCAGCGTTTCCCTCAAACAATGCATGTTCTAGCTCTTTAACGAATAATCCTTTGCCACCGACTTTTGATAAGGAGCGATCAAGAATAATATCGCCGTGTGTTACCAATGGAACGAGTGTTACCCGTAATTCGGGAGAGTGATGTAGTAATTGCGCTTTGACTGCCTCCGCCTGCCATAAAGCTAATGGACTTTGGCGGGTTGCAATCCGAATATCGTTTCGCACTTATTCTTCCTCTAAATAGGTGTAGCCTTGTAGGCCATATTCTAGATAGGCCAAGTATTCTTTTTTTAATTCTGTCGATAATTTGGCGCGTTGCATTTGATGTTGATACGCGCGTGTTAAATATTGTTGATCAAAACTGACAGAACGTAAGACATCCGCACTACTTTCACCGGCTAATGAGTGGTGAATATCATAATCTCCCTTTGGGTTCAATCGAATATGGACGGAATCCGTATCTCCAAATAAATTATGTAAGTCGCCGAGAATTTCTTGATAGGCGCCTATCATAAAAAATCCTAAGAACAAACCTTTTTCATCCACTTCAGGGAGTGGCAAACTTGTTTCAATCCCTTGTCCATCAATATAATGATCAATTCTTCCGTCCGAGTCACAGGTTAAATCTTGTAAAACAGCGCGTCGTACCGGTTGTTTATCTAAATGAGATAACGGTAAAATCGGGAATACTTGTTCAATCGCCCATACATCAGGTAATGATTGAAAAATAGAAAAGTTGCAGAAAATTTTATCGGCGAGTTTTTCGTTAATCATTTCAATCATTTCTTGATGATGCCTCACATCTGGTTGTAATAATTGGCGAACTTGCATCATCGTTCGGGCGTAAATTTGTTCGGCTGCCGCGCGTTCTTGGAGTGTGGCATAACCTAATTGAAACTGTTGGTGCATTTCTTTAAGCCAATAGTCCATTTCATGATAGATTTCGACGGCATTGCGGGCATTAATATTTTTATACGCTTCTTGCATTTGCTGCAAGCTCAGCAACTGACTCACGACCGGTGTCGATAAATCAGTATCAGCTTTTTCAACACCGATGATATTCGTGACCAATACGGCATGATGCGCGGTTAAACCACGACCGGATTCAGTAATAATTTGTGGTTCTGGCAAGTTATATTTTTGGCAAATGTTAGCCACAACCATGACCACACAGTTTGCATATTCTTCCCAAGAATAGTTAATGGAGCAGGTGCTACGGGTATTGGTTCCTTCATAATCAACGCCCAAACCGCCACCAATATCAAAGTGACGAATGTTCGCCCCTAAACTATGTAAAGCGGTGTAATAATGGGCACATTCGTTGACGCCGGTTTGAATGTCACGAATATTTGAAATTTGTGATCCTAAATGACAATGCATGAGTTGCAGGCATTCTATTTTTTTAGATTCTTTTAATTGTTCAACGCATTGTAAAATTTGAAATGCCGTTAAACCAAACTTTGATTTTTCTCCGCCCGTGTTTTGCCATTTGCCTTTGGCAATGGAAGCTAAACGAACGCGCACGCCTAATAAAGGAGCCACATTCATTTTTTCAGCTTCTTCTAACACCAAAGACAACTCGGATGGTTTTTCTATAATAATAAATACTTTATGGCCCAACTGTTGGCCAATCAAAGCGAAACGAATATATTCTTTATCCTTGTAACCGTTGCATACAATCGTTGTGCTCGGTTTTAGGGCGGCGAGAGCGAGAACGGCCAGTAATTCAGATTTGCTTCCTGATTCTAATCCAACGTTTGGTTGTTGTTGAATCGTTTCTGCCACGCTTAATTGTTGGTTTGTTTTGATGGGATAAACGCTGAGATACCCCCCTTTATAATCGTGTCTTTCCATCGCTTTAGCAAAAGCAGCCTGCAGGACTCGAACACGGTGCTGTAAGATATCGGTAAATCGTATTAAAACAGGAAAGCGCAAACCATGAGATAACAGTTTATCCATTAACTCCGGGTAAATCGATGCTGACGTCTTTGTCTGGATAGGGATGGGCGCAAAGATTGCCTTGATCATTGATATCAAAGTATCCTTGACTCCATTGTGCGATGTTGTAATGTTCCCGTGCTTTTTCAATGTCCCAGTTCATTCTCTTATCCTGCGCCGCTAAAATGATTTATTCCATAGAGTATTAGAACGATGTTTTTTTCCGTTGTCGTGTTGCGGATGATTTTCGGTCAACACGGCGTTTTTTTTCGTTCTATCGAGGTCGATTCTCTGGGAGGACGTTGCGTGAATTCACGTGGCGGTTTTTTCCTGCTCGAGAAATCATCCGCCTCCTCGAATCGACGCTGAAATGATTTTTTTTCAACAGGTTTTCGGTCACTATAAGCCGACTTTTCTCTGCGTTTTCGGTCAAATCCTTTATCGTGAAATTCTTGGCGACGAGGTTTTTTTTCACGGAAATGGCCATCGGATTTTTCATGGTGAACAATCTGCTCTAAGCTGTCTTGCGTATCCGTATGGACAATACTATCGCCTTGTAGCATAAATGTTACAGCAGCGGCTATATCCAGGGCGCTGTATTCGCTTTCATTCGAAATGCGCTCAATTAATTCGCGGTGAATCGTGAGATTTTCTTTTTCGAGTGTTGATAGAATGTTTTTGCTTAATTCACCCACCCGTTTTTCATGCATTTGTTTCAGTGAGGGAATATGAATTTGCTGAATTCTTGCGTTAATGGTCCGTTCGATGGTGTGTAAAAGATTACGTTCACGCGGGGTAACAAACGTAATGGCTTTACCGGAACGACCTGCACGACCTGTTCGCCCTATTCGGTGAACATAAGATTCTGGGTCAGTTGGGATGTCATAATTGACGACTAAGTCAATACGTTCAACATCCAATCCTCGGGCGGCAACTTCTGTTGCCACCAAAACGTCAATCGTTTTATTTTTTAAGCGTTGAATAATTTTTTCTCGAAGATTTTGACGAATGTCTCCATGCAGTGCGGCAACAGAATATCCGCGCGCATCAAGCTTATCGGCTAATTCAGCGGTCTCAATTTTCGTGCGGGCGAAAATCATAATCGCATCATAAGTTTCAGTTTCTAAAAAGCGTGTGAGCGCTTCCAGCTTGTTGTGATAAGAAACAAATACACATCCTTGTTCAATCGCTGAAACCGTTTTAGTTTTAGAGGCAATTTGGATTTTTGTGGGGTTGTTTAAATAGCTATGTGCAACTTTTTGGATAGGTGGCGGCATAGTTGCCGAGAACAATCCAATTTGTCGTTGATCAGGTGTATGCTGAAGAATCCATTCGATATCATCAATAAAGCCCATTTTCAACATTTCATCGGCTTCATCTAACACTAAAGTATGTAGCGCATCGAGCTGTAAAGTCCCTCGGCGCATATGATCCATCACTCGCCCAGGGGTGCCGACGACAACATGAACGCCGCGTTTTAATGCGGTTAATTGGCCGCGATACTCTTGTCCTCCATAAATGGGCAGGACATGAAAGGGATGTAAATGTTTAGAATAGCTTTTAAAGGCTTCGGCTACTTGGATGGCGAGTTCGCGTGTTGGTGCTAATATCAGTGCTTGTGGTTTATTCATACTTGGATCAATTTTTTCAATAATGGGCAGGGCAAAAGCAGCCGTTTTCCCCGTTCCCGTTTGAGCCTGAGTAATTAAGTCCCCTCCCTTTAAGAAAGCCGGTATAGCCTCCATCTGGACAGGTGTTGGGGATTCATAGCCGAGGGCACTTAATGTGTTTACTAAATGAGAATGCAAGCCTAAGTCGTTAAAGGAAATCATCGTAATATCGCTGTGAATGGAGATCCCTGGATTATATCATGATTTTCTTTGTACACGATAAAAATTTTTGAGTAGAATGCTTCATCGAATAATAACCTAGAAAGCTATGCCCATTCATTTTCAACAAGCCTGTTTTATCAAAAGTGCGGCAAAGCTTGCGCAGTGTCCACAAGATATAGGCCTAGAAGTCGCTTTTGTTGGCCGCTCTAATGCGGGCAAATCAACGTTGCTCAATACGCTTTGTTCGCAAAAAAAACTTGCACGGACAAGTAAAGCCCCCGGGCGAACCCAATTGTTAAATTTTTTCGCATTGGATAATACGGCTCAGCGACGCCTGGTCGATTTGCCCGGGTATGGGTATGCCAAAGTGTCTCATCGCCAGCGAGAAGAATGGGATAACATGATAGATGAGTATTTATCTCAACGAGAAAGTTTACAATGTATTATTCTGGTGATGGATATTCGTCATCCTATGCAAGCGAGTGATTGGCAAATTTTTCACTGGGCATTGGATTCTAAAATCCCGCTACACTTTGTATTAACCAAAGCAGACAAATTAACGCGAGGAGCAGCAGCGAATACGCTATTGTCTGTGTTAAAACCACATCATCAAAAAACAGGCATTACAGGCCAACTATTTTCCTCATTAACGCGAGAGGGAACAGAGGAATTGAAAAAACATGTGCAGATTTTCTTTGATACGGCAAGCTTAGGTAAAATTGATGTCAACGCTTCTACATGATTTGAATCCTCCACAGCAAGAGGCGGTTTCTTCACCCTTAGGTAATCTAATGATACTTGCGGGTGCAGGGAGTGGTAAAACCCGTGTATTGGTTCATCGTATTGCATGGTTGATTCAACAAGAATATGCCTCACCGTTCAGTATTCTTGCGGTAACCTTTACGAATAAAGCGGCGAATGAAATGCGTGCACGAGTGGATTCGCTGCTGAGGGGGTCCTTGAATGCTATGTGGATAGGGACTTTTCATGGATTAGCCCACCGCTTATTGCGTGCACATTGGAAAAGCGCCGGTTTATCAGAAAATTTTCAAATTTTAGATAGTACTGATCAGCAACGGCTGATTCGTCGTGTCATGAAAGACCTCCAGATGGATGAAGAGCGCTTCCCTTACAAACAAGTACAATGGTTTATTAATCATAAAAAAGAGGAAGGTTTGCGCCCGCATGATGTTTTTTTACCGCAACATGCACAAGAAGCCATGTATATACGAATTTATGATGCTTATGAAAAAGCGTGTGCATTATCCGGCGTGGTTGATTTTTCAGAGCTTTTATTGCGCAGCGTGGAATTATGGCAGCAACACCCTGACATACTTCAGCACTACCGACAACGTTTTCGCCATATTTTAGTCGATGAGTTTCAAGATATTAATGCGATTCAGTATACGTGGTTACGGTTGTTAATGACGGATCAAAATTTTTTTACGGTCGTTGGTGATGATGACCAGTTAATTTATAGTTGGCGTGGCGCGTGTGCGGATAATTTGAAAAAGTTTAAACGAGAATTTCATGGCGTTCGGACGATCACCTTAGAGCAAAATTATCGTTCCACCAGCACTATTTTACAGGCCGCTAATGTTTTAATTGAATGTAATCGAGATCGCTTTGGCAAGCAATTGTGGACGGAAGGTTCACCGGGTGAACCGATTCGAGTCTATGCCGCATATAATGAAATTGATGAGGCGCGGTTTATTGCGCGTGAGTGCGAGGCATGGCTCTCTCAAGGATATACCGGTGAAGATATTGCGATTTTATATCGGTCGAATGCGCAGTCTCGTGTTTTGGAGGAAGCGTTGTTACAGGCGAATATTCCTTATCGGATTTATGGGGGGGTGCGATTCTTCGAGCGGGCCGAAATTAAAGATGTGTTAGCCTATTTGCGATTGTGCGTGAATACCACTGATGATGCTTCTTTTGAGCGCATCATTAATCTTCCCCCGAGAGGCATAGGAAATAAAACGGTAGAGATATTACGTGATCTTGCAAAAACACATCATGTTTGCCTGTGGCAAGCGACTCTTTTAGCGATAGAGTCACGGTGTTTGCCTTCACGAGCAACATTGGCATTAGAGCATTTTGTCAACACAATGCTTCGGCTTCATCACCAAATACCGGATATTCCTTTATTCGATGCCGTTCGGTTGGTGATCGATCGTTTTGGACTGATTGAATATTATGAAAAAGAGCGAGGGGAAGCTGGTCGTGCTCGCGTTGAAAATTTACAGGAGTTCTCATCTGCGGCAGGTGAATTTGAAAGCGACATCTTTTCTGACGAGGATGGAGAAAGTCTCGCGCCCATTAATGCTTTTTTGGCACATACCTCCTTAGAAGCAGGAGAGCATCAAGCAGAAGATAGCCGACATAGCGTTAAGTTAATGACGTTACATGCCGCAAAAGGCTTAGAGTTTCCGTGTGTTGTCCTGTGTGGAATGGAAGAAGGTTTGTTTCCTCATCAAATGAGTAAAGACTCACCTAAAGCTCTCGAAGAAGAGAGGCGTTTATGTTACGTTGGTATGACCCGCGCGATGCGTCACTTGTTGCTCACTTATGCGGAGTCCCGTCGTTTGTACGGTCAAACGCATCTAGCAGCGCCTTCACGATTTTTGCGTGAAATTCCGCATGACTTAATGCAAGAAATTCGTCTGCAAAGTAAAATTTCTCGACCAGTTAGTATGTCAGCGTATTATGATCAAGAATCAGAAATGACGATGGGTTTTTATTTAGGTCAGCAGGTAAAACACGCAACGTTTGGCGTAGGGACTATTTTAAATATAGAACCGAATGGAGAAAAAACCCGTGTGCAGGTTAGGTTTTCGGCGGGAAGCAAGTGGTTGATGGCCAGTCTGGCTAAGTTATCGGTTGTCTAAAAATTATTTGTATTGAAGGAAATAATGTCACTACTTATTCATTTAGATAAAGTATATTTATCCTACGGGCATCATCCTTTGCTTGATTTTGTCAACTTGCAAATTCAGCCAGGAGAGCGTGTTTGTTTGATTGGTCGAAATGGTGTGGGCAAATCTTCTTTCCTAAAATTAATGGATGGAACCACTACGCCTGATTCGGGCAAGATTCATCGTATGTCGGGTATAAAAATCGCTCGTCTTGAGCAAGAATTACCTGTGACCAGTGATTTAACGGTATACGAGGTGCTCACAGAGGCACTAGAACAGAGTGATGCCGAAAGTTGGCAAGTGAAACAATGGGTTCAAAGCGCATTACAACCATTTAACGTGCTTGGTGAACAAAAAATGAGGGATCTATCCGGTGGTTGGAAGCGTCGCGTTGCGCTAGCTAAAGCCCTTGTCATACAGCCTGATTTGCTTTTATTGGATGAGCCTACCAACCATTTGGATATTGAAGCCATTGAATGGCTAGAAGATCAATTATTACAATTTCGTGGTGGCGTTTTATTTATTACGCATGACCGATGGTTGTTGCGTCGTTTAGCAACGCGCATTGTTGAATTAGATCGTGGGCAGTTAACATCGTGGCCGGGTGATTATGATAACTTTCTGCGTCGCAAAGAAGCATTGTTATCAGCAGAGGCGCATCTGAATCGTGAATTTGATAAGAAATTGGCAGAAGAAGAACGATGGATTCGAAAAGGGATAGAGGCGCGCCGTACTCGTAATGAAGGCAGGGTGCGTGCACTCAAGGCTATGCGAGAAGAACGCAAGCAGCGTCGAGAAGTATTAGGAAAAGTAACCCTTGACATTAATGACGCAAAGCTATCCGGTCAATTAGTGGTTGAGGCCCATCGTGTGAGCCATCATTATGGGAATAAAAAAATTATTCATGATCTTAGCCTGCGCATTATGCGCGGTGATCGTGTTGGGTTATTGGGTCCAAATGGTGTTGGTAAGTCAACATTATTAAATGTGCTATTAGGAAAACTAGTCCCCGAAAAAGGTGAGGTAAAACTCGGAACTAAATTAGAGATTGCTTACTTCGATCAATTACGCACAAGCTTAAAACCCGACCAATCTATTTTGGATAATGTATCCGGCGGTCGTAGTAGTATTACGATGAATGGAAAGGAAAAACATATTATTTCTTATTTGGCTGATTTTCTTTTTTTTGCTGAGCAAATACACGCCCCTGTAAAAACATTGTCAGGCGGTGAATGTAACCGTTTGTTACTGGCGAAATTATTCAGTTTGCCCGCGAATGTGTTGGTAATGGATGAGCCAACGAATGATTTAGATATTGAAACATTAGAATTATTAGAAGAGTTGCTGTCACAGTTTTCAGGGACCTTATTGTTGGTGAGTCATGATCGTTCCTTTTTAGACAATGTCGTGACGCGTACGCTCGTGTTTGAAGGGAATGGGAAAATCACAGAGTATATGGGCGGGTATGAAGACTGGCTGGATCATGCACCAAAAATAATAGCGCCAATCAAAGAAAAGCAAAGCGCGCGAGCTAAAGAAAAAGCACATGTGAATTCAAAAAAAGAATTGACCGCCTTGATAAGTAAGGTTGAAAAACTAGAAAAGCAACAGAAGGAAATATTTACGCAAATGGCGGAGTCTGGCTTTTATCAACAAGCGGCCGATATCGTTACTCAAGTCAGCAATAAATTGAACAAAGTTGAAGAAGAAATCGCGCAAGCCTATGAACGATGGAGTGAGTTAGAGTAACCTGATGAAGGTATACACATTAACTATAATTAATTAGCAGTATTAGAGCAAATTTAGTATGATTTAAAAAAAAATAGACTCTATTACAATGAAAAAAATTGCAATTATTGGCTCCGGTATTTCAGGGTTAGGAGCTGCATATCTATTAAAAGACAAATATGACCTCACGCTTTATGAAAAAAATTCGTATTTTGGCGGGCATGCGAGAACATTTATCGTGAAAAAGAAATTGCCAATCGATACTGGTTTTATTGTGTTTAATAAAAATACTTATCCAAATTTAATAGGATTGTTCAAAGAACTCAATATTCCTTTTGCTAAAAGTGATATGTCATTTGGTGTATCTATTAATCAAGGCGAGTTGGAGTATGGCTCAAAAAAAGCGTATGCGTTATTTGCGCAAAAACGTAACCTAGTTAGTCCACGCTTTTTGGCGCCTACTGTTTGATATTGTACGTTTTAATCGAGTATCTAAAAAAAGACTTGCAAAAAAAATATTGCTTCGGATCTCTCGTTAAGAGATTACTTAAAAGAGATCTCTGTGAGTCAATGGTTTTGTGAGTACTATTTAGTCTCGATGGGCGCGGCTATTTGGAGTACTCCTTTAGAAAAATGTATGATTTTCCTTGCGTTGACTTTTTTGACAGTTTTTTGTTAAAATACATGGGTTACTCAATATTTTGCAACCTATTCAGTGGTACACCATTGACGGTGGTAGTCGCATGTATGTGGATAAAATATTGGTATGTTTAGAAAAGTCTGGGGTTGTGTTTAAAGGGGCGGCAAAAAAAGTGGTTCGCTCGGATCAGATCGAAATTATTGATCAAAATGATGAGAGCACTAATTTCGATAACGTTATTTTTGCGACTCATTCAGACCAAGCGCTCGCTTTGTTAGATCAGCCAACGGTGAAGAAAAAAAAAATTCTTAGCGCAATTCCTTACCAAAAAAATCTTGCCGTCTTGCATCAAGATGACCGTCTGATGCCAAAACGAAAAGCGGCATGGTCGAGCTGGGCGTATATCGCTAACAAAAAAAATGAGATCTCCCTAAGTTACTGGATGAATAGCCTCCAACCGCTCGCTACAAACGAAAATTATTTCGTTACCCTAAACCCAACTATAAAACCAATGCGGCATCTGATTATTGATGAATATTTTTTTGAACATCCTGTATTTAATCAGGCCGCGATAAAAGCCCAAGAAAAATTGATTACTTTACAAGGTTGCTTGAATACATATTATTGTGGGGCGTATCATCGGTATGGCTTTCATGAAGATGGCTTATGGAGCGCAATAAATGTAGCGAATATGTTAGGGGTGACTACACCGTGGTAAGGGTGTTTCCTGCAATTTGGTCGACAACCATATTTCACAAACGAATGAATACGAAGCTGAATAAGTTTCAGTATCACGCATTTTATCTTGTTCTCGATATGTTGCAAGAGACAATTTTCGATAACCGTTTCTTCTCTATAAAAAAATGGGCTTTACTACGATATAAAGATAGCGACCATGGGCATCGTAATCGTTTGCCAGCAGTAGAATGGGCAAAAAATATTTTTGCCGAAAGAGAGATTATCGTTGATTCAATCAGGCTTGTGACCTTGCCTCGCGTATTCGGTTATGTTTTTAATCCTGTTAGTTTTTGGCTTGGATTTTCAAAAGAAAAATTGACGGCGGTGATTTGCGAGGTAAATAATACTTTTGGCCAAACACATAGCTATGTTTGCCATGATCCCGCTAGCAAAATCATTGCTTTTGATGAAACATATGCCGCCCCTAAAAATTTTCATGTTTCTCCTTTTTATCCAAGTAGCGGAGAATATCAATTTAAATTTGATATAAATGATAAACGTTCTTTTTATAAAATAGTCATAAATTATTATGATCAAGGCGTGCTACAATTAATCACTTCTATGCAAGGTAGGGTTAAAACGATGACCCGCGGGTTAATTGTTAAAGAATTTTTTCGATGCCCGCTTATCGGCTTAAAAATTATTTCGCTGATTCATTATCAAGCGTTAAAACTTTTTTTTTAAA
>JAJOJD010000012.1 GCA_021208965.1 Gammaproteobacteria bacterium | reverse complement strand
CGAAGTTTTCTTCGCTCTGTGATCGAAAAATGAGTATAATGACTCATGTGACAGTCTCCTATTACCGTAGTAAGCACAGTTAGTATACCTAACTGCGAGACTGTCGCACTTCAAATTAGAATTCTCCCGGCATTCTTTGCTAGAGCCATAAAAGGAGAAGTTACACGAATATCATTATAAATCTCATTTAGCATATTAAATACCCTATAAATACTTCTGCCCATTATTAATAGTAAAATAAACCGTATAAAATTTAACATGAACAATACACTCTTAAAAATAAATTAAAATAGGAAAGATCTCCTATAATTTTTTAATTAGTCATGTTTTATAGCATTATTCTCTGTGCCATACTAAAACTAGTCAAAGTTGAACTAGTATGCTAAATTTTTTAATTATAATTATCTTCATGCTATAAAATTTATTCCCTACTCTTACGTAATAATTACTATTTTATGCAGCTTGCTAATATAGTAATGACATCTAAAGAATCCTTTATTATGTGTATTTTAGCACAATACGGATATACCAAAAAGCAATAACGTGCTATGCGTTGACTGGTCATTATTATTATCAATATTAATTTGTTGCCCGTAGTCTTGTGTATAGTTCAACTCGGTAAATAACGTGACACTGGGTGAAAGTTTATAATAAGGCCTTAAAATATATTGCATTTGATTAATGCCATTCCCTATTTCATCTTCATTCACGGTTTTAGTTGCGGCATTGGCTTGAATGCCTGCTCGAATAAAAAACTGATTCGTGATTTGTGTATCCCGAGATAACTCGGCAATTAATTTTAAACTCCCATCATGTTCATAGACGCGAATGTCAGTATCAATAAAATAAGGCATTAGTCCTTCAATACCGATACCGGGGTGCCAGTAAGGCGTTTCTCCTGGGCGATAGGTGTAATTAGCACCGCCCTTCACAGCCCAAAAGGCACTGACTAAATGCCAATAAAAAATATCGACATTAGCGTCTTCGACAACGCCTTTATTGATTTCTGCTTCTTCGCTATAGAGTTCCAATTTATTATAGTCATAGCCAATTAAGGACTTGAGGGTGGCTTCTTGAGTATTATCAAAAGGATCTGCATCCATTTCGATATAGCTCGCTTGATATAAATGCACAGGATGACTCGAGGGTATGGCTGTGGTAGAAGCTGAAGCCTGAGGAGGCATCGTCATCATTTCATGTTGACTAGACATTATAGAATTTTGTGAAGATGGAGTCTTATTTTCATCAAAATCACTGTAACGAAATAAACGCGCCATGCCGGACATCATATGAAACGCATTATGGCAATGAAAATACCATTGACCACTGGCATCTGCATCAAAATCAGCCACAATCGTGGCACCCGGCGGAACGTTGATCGTATGCACGAGAGGATCATAAGCGCCATGACCATTGCGTAAAATCATCCAATGGCCATGTAAATGCATCGGATGATTCATCATCGACATATTAACAAAAATAAAACGGTAACGCTTTCCTGGTTCGATAATAATGGGTGTTGCTTCGTATTCAGGGATACCATTGATGAACCAAATATAACGATTCATGTATCCCGATAATACCATTTTTATTTCTTGTACTGGCACATTAGGATCGTTTGTCACTGTAGGCGATCGGAAATCTTGATACTGTGTTTCCGGAGTTGTCGCTGAAGTATTGGCGGTTGAAGTGGCTGAATGATTCATCATTGTCATATCGTCCATACCAGTCATTGAATCCATAGTATGATGACTAGTCGTTGGTTTTCTTGATTCTTCCATCGGTATATTTTGCATCTCTCTGGCGGACAGATCCTGCATATCCCTGTCAGTCATTTGCACCATAGGTTGAGAGTGATCTTGAATGACGGTGGACATCTCCTTTTTTGTTTGTTCTGTGTGAGTAGCTTTGTAAGAATCCATTTTCATTGAAGACAGGGTCTGCTGCCCCATTCCCATCGGCTGTGGTATTGGAAAAGGTTGAACAGCAGCATAGTCTACCATCTGATTTGTTTTTGTGATTAATGCCCCATAGGCTGCACCTGAAGTATCCGTGGATTCAGCATAAATGATATACGGCTGATTTTTTTGTATTTTAACCAGCACATCGTAGGTCTCACCGGGCGCAATATCAAAATGATCGCGTTCTAGCGGTTGAATATCTTTCCCATCCACGCTGACTAATTGCAGTGTTGTCCCAGGAATTTTGACGTGGAAAATCGTACTGCCGCCGGCATCAATGAAGCGCAAACGCACCATATCGCCTACCTTAACTTGAGTAGTCCAGGGATGAGCGTTAGATTGACCATTGAGGAGAAAGGCATCGTATGCTACATCACTTATATCATACAGGCCCATACGCATGTGTTGCATCATGCTATACGCACTCAGAAGGTTGGGTTTTTCTTCCGGTATTGCGGCACGATAACTTTGAATAAATTGCTTTAAAGAAGATTGTAATGGAAATTGTGACGAATAATAATCGCCCGTTTTTTTAAGATTCGCCAATACCTGATCAGCGGGAGTATTCGTCCAGTCAGAAAGCACAATAGCGTAATCTTTATTGTAATGAAACGCAGGTGGTTGTAGCGGATCAATAATGATAGCACCGTATAGGCCTTCTTGTTCTTCAAGACCCGCATGCGCGTGATACCAATACGTTCCGGCTTGTTTGAGAGTAAAATGATAAGTGAAATGGCCGCCTGGAACGATCGGTGGTTGACTAACATGTTCAACACCATCCATGTTCCAAGGAACAATCAATCCATGCCAATGAATCGTCGTATTCTCTTTCAAGTGATTGTAGACATTCAGCGTAACCGTATCCCCCTCTTTAAAATGCAACGTAGGTCCTGGAATTTGATCATTGACCGCTAATGCTTGAACCTTTTTTCCCGTAAAATTTACAGTTTTATAATCAATGTTAAGATTGGTTGTTTCATTGGCGGCAATCGCTGTTGAGAGAGTAAATAAACTTAAAAATAAAATACTCGGTTTAAAGAACCAAACATGAGGTCTTAACAGAATATGGATAGCGCTTTTTATCACAATATTTTCTCCTTATAAATTATCATCAATAACTTTTTTACTTTGTTTACAATTTAAAATAACGCAAACGATTGGCATTGCTGATCACCGTGATAGAAGATAATGCCATCGCAAGAGCGGCGATCATGGGATTTAATAAAATGTGAAACAACGGATAAAAAATACCGGCGGCTACTGAGATAGCAATAATGTTATAAAAAAAGGCGCCGAAAAGATTTTGTTCCATATTTCTGGTGGCCGCTTTAGAAAACTCAATCGTATGAACAACCCCTGATAAAGCATTTCCCATGAGGGTGACCGCAGCACTTTGCAGCGCAATATCCGTCCCTGTACTCATCGCAAAACCAATATCGGCTTGCGCAAGAGCTGGCGCATCATTCATGCCATCTCCTAACATTCCTACGTGCTTGCCTTGCTGTTGCCAGTGTTGTATAAAAGCCATTTTATCTTGGGGTTTTGCTTCAGCGATGAAAGTGGAAATACCTAATGTTTTAGCTACGTGGGTCGCCACACGAGAATGATCTCCTGTGAGCATGGCAACTGCAATATTTTTTTCTTGTAATGTTTTTATTGTCTCTGTGGCTTCTTGCTTAATAGAATCGCTGACTAAAATAATACCCAGCACTTCTTTATCATCCGCTAAATAAAGCGGTGTGGCTCCGGTGTGTGTCTTATTTCCTCCTTCTTTTAACCACGGATTAGTCAGATGATTTTTCTCCATCCAGGCAGCATTGCCCAGGTAATAATATTTTTCATTTATTTGGGCTTTAACACCATAACCTTTGACCGCTTCAAAATGTTGTGTCAGGAGGGGTTCTATGGCTTCTTTTTTTCCAAAGGTGACAATGGCTTTTCCGATCGGATGTTCTGAGTAGCGTTCTAAACTGACAGCTAATTGCATAAAGTTTTTTTCATCCACTCCAGATGACAGAAAAATATTACTGATTGTAGGTTTACCGTCGGTTAAAGTCCCTGTTTTATCGAAAACAACCATATCTAATTGAGCAGCTTGTTGTAGCACTTCCCCCCGTCGGATCAAAATACCCTTTTGTGACGCACGACCAATCGCGACCATCAGCGACGTGGGAATGGCTAAACCAATCGCACAAGGACAAGCAATAATGAGCACGGTCATACTGGTGAGGAAAGCATAGAGCCAAGAAGGAGTGGGTCCGATAAACCACCATACTATAGCGGTGCATACCGCTAAAAGAATGACTACGGGAACAAAATAAGCTGAAACTTGATCGGCAAGACGGGCTAAAGCAGGTTTACACTTTTGTGCGTCACGCACTAAAGCAATCATATTTGCTAATATTGTATCCTCGCCTACTTTTTTAGCTTGAAAAATAAAACTTCCTTCTTGGTTTAGCGTGCCGCCCACAACCTCATCGCCACTTTTTTTCAAAACAGGTAAAAATTCTCCGGTGAGCATGGATTCATCTAAATATGATTCCCCTTCCAAAATGATTCCATCCACGGGTATTTTTTCTCCTGGGCGAATACGAATAACATCACTAACGCTAATTTCTTCTATTGGCACGGCTATTTCTTTGTCTTCTCTTAAAACTGTAGCTGTTTTAGGTCGTAATGCCAGCAAGCTCACCATTGCATGGGATGCCTTACTGAGCGCTTGTGTCTCTAAAATTTTTCCGAGGTTAACTAACGCTAGAATAATAAGCGCAGATTCAAAATAAAGATGTTCCACCAAAAAGGGGAAACGTCGACTTAACATAACCGCTAGCGTTGATACTAACCAAGCACTACTCATACCCAATACAATCAATGTGTCCATGGTAGTGGCTCTATGTAGTAAGGCCTGCCACGCGCGTTGATAAATGGGGCGAGCAATATAACAGAAAAGCAGCAATGTGATAAAACTTTCTAATCCTCCTACGGTGCATAGGGTAGAAAATGGAAAGTGACTTAAAAATAGGGAAAGCACCATGAAAATACTGCCAACAATAGCTGGCAGTAGCACAGTGAACCAAAAGCAAGAAGTGGTTTTATGGAGGTGTTCGGGTGATTTTTTTGTAGGTGTCGTGGGATAAGCCACGTAGCCGAGACTATTAACCGCTTTGATGAGCCTTTCTTCATTTAGCGAGGGATCTGAGGTTACAGTCGCTGTTTTTTCTATAAAATTAACCTGGGCATCTAAAACGCCAGGCACTTTTTTAAGAGCGTGTTCAATTTTATTAACACAACTTGTACATGACATCCCGGTAATACTCAAAGTATGCTGAGTTGTTTTTGTGTTTTCTTCCATCATCCTGTTTATCCTGAAAAACCAAGAATTAAAAAAATATAACCTTAAACCTTAACCTTTAGGTAAGGGTCAAGAAGATGGTTAATTATATTTTAATTGACGCATAATTGGACAACATTCTAAAGGCATTTCACCCGAACAACTGTTTAACAATTTTTGGTATGTTTTTTTAAGTTGACGCAAAAAGAGCAATTGTTCTTCAATACGGATCATTTTCTTTTGAATTAATGCTTTGACATCCTGACCTTTTGCTTTTTGCTTATCTAAGTGAAGAAATTCAGCAATTTCGGTTAAACTAAAACCTAATTGTTTGGCGTGTTTAATGAGATTAAGGGTTATAATATCTTCTTCTTGATAACATCGATAGCCGCTGCTTGATCGTTTCGAATGTAATAAACCGATTTTCTCATAATGTCTGATGGTAACTATCGTTACATCGGTTTTTTTAGCGAGTTGCCCAATAGTTATCATGATTTCTTTTCTCTTGTTGTCGTGTGGTTAAAATCACTTTGAACCGGCTTCATATATTATTCTGTAAATATGAATTAGTATGCTCATTTATTAAAGCTTCTTTTCTTGTTAAAACTGCAATACGGTAATAAGGGGCTAATGTTCGACCAAGACAGCCTTCTAATCGATTTTCTGTTGTTTCATAATGGCTAATTTGCAGCGGTGAATCTTCCCCTAATATAGTTGTTAGGTTACGATTAATATCTGCAAAAATACATCGAGTAAACCAATTAAGTGCCTGTCTTCTTCTTGAAATAACAGCACCATTGTCGACGAGTTTTTCAAATACAATAATCTTGCCTCCGGGTGCTAACACGCGCTCTGCTTCAAGTAACGCTAAACGTGGATGAGGAATAGAACCAATGGATAAGGGAAAATAAATTTTATTGAATTGTTTCTCCCCCAAAAAAGATAAATCTTGCGCATCGCCTTGAAGAACATTTTCTGGAGGAATACCATACGTCAAGGCTTTTTTCTTAGCTTGTCTTACCATTTCTGAAGAAAAGTCAAAAGCAATTACCTTAGTTTTATCAATATCTTCAGGCAGACAATCAAAATCTAAACCACTCCCTTCGCCTACCAACAGAATATAGTCTGTTGGTTGAAGTTCCAATAACTCTACTGCACGTAAACGACCAGGTCTAAATCCACCCATAATACTATCCCAAAAGGTCGCGGCTAAAAATTGATAACATGCTTCTTGCGAGCAACGAGCAAAACTATCATAACAGCCACGGGATTGGTTTTTTCCTGACAAAACATTTTCGTCTCTTTGCATAATTTCTACTGATTTCATAATGACACCTCTTTAAATTTCTGGAAACAAAGTCTATTATTTAAACAGACCACCACAACCCAATGTCTTGCCTTGCTATTTTAAAACAACTAAAATGCTGTATATAATTTTTATTTCGCTTTGCTTCATTTAACTTTTTTGCAAACACATGTTTTAAATAGGAGTTCTCAGGAAGAACCTCCATTTTTGGCTGATGGATTATTAAAAGTTGGGCTTAGACATTATTTCACCCAATCTGTTCTTCAACATTTTTACAAACTGTTCCAGATCAATGCCATTGTGGGCATTCGTAAACCGATAACGTGCTATAAAAATAAGATGGTGCCAAGCCACTGGAGATATTCAACTAATGATCTTTTTTGCCTTTTCTTCGCCAACTTTTTTAACGCTCTCGTTTACACCTCGCTCTTCGTATTGGAAATAGCCACAACATTGGTAGCAACAGGGGCATTATTTATCTGCCTTCTATAATCCATTGCATTACGTTCACCCCAAAAAGAAGCACAACATTGGGAAATCGCCTGGCGATTGTAATAAAGTAAAGCTCCAGTCACTAGAATTAAAACAATACCGCCTAGCATGCAACCCAAAGCAACTGCAAAACAACCACCACTACACCCATTCATCATCTCTTCCAGCTTGCGTGCCATCATAGTTTCCGCATTTATTGAAGATTTCATTTTAATGCCTCCACTTATTTTAATTTTAAAGTAAGACATTATTATATCAAAAATACTTACTATAACCAATTTTTGTCTAATACGTATTCTGAATACACAGATATTTTTCATCTCAATTTTAAAGAGTTGAATAATCCCGCATTTAACTAATAAATCCTCTTTGGGGTTTTACGCCTAGCAATGGCATTCGGTTAAGAGATTTTTGATGATATACTGCGCACTTCTTGATAATGCTGGACGCGGGAGAAGTGCAAATGGGCAATTTTTGGAGTCCTGTACAACGGGTTATTGAAGATGTTTGCGCTAGCTTTGATGCTAAATGGCAAACAAGAAAACGAGTGATCGATACACTTTTTTTGGTTCTATTTATTTTTAAACTTGTTTTGAGTAAAAATCAGCAAGGCTACAAAAGTGTTCTTAATGAATTGTGGGAGCAACAAGCTTTAATACACTATCAGCAGCACCCACTTTCAAGCTCTTCCTTGTGTGAGGCAAGACAAAAGCTACCTGAAGAAATATTTCTTGATATCAACAAAGCGGTTTTATTCAAACGTGCAGAAACTCACGCTTTACCTACTTGGCATGGCCATAGAGTGTTTGCAGTCGATGGCTCAAAAGTCAATTTGCCGCATGAATTATTAGCCGTGGGTTATAAAGCGCCCAATCGAGAGCAATATTATCCGCAAGGAGTAATGAGTACAGTTTATCATTTAGAAAGCGGATTAATTTATGACTGCTTACTAATAAAAGCCGGTGTCAGTGAACGCCATGCGGTGATAAGGCAAATGGATATGCTATCTCCAGGCGATGTCTTAGTGTTGGATCGAGGTTATTTTAGTTATTTAGTTCTCTATCAGGCTATAGAAAAAAATATTCATTTAGTTTGTCGATTACAATTTGGCACTATGAATAAAGAGATTAAATCATTTTTCGATAGTAATTTAACGGAAACTGTTATTGATTATTTTCCTTCTGAATCAGTGAAATCAGAAATTAAAAAACAAGGATTTAATTTGAATTACAGGAAAATCAAACTACGTTTGATTAAATATCAGATCAATAATGAAATGTATGTTTGCGCAACAACACTTATCGGGAATGAATATCCTGTTGATGAATTTCCGAGTGTCTATCACGGCAGGTGGGGAATAGAAGAGCTGTATAAAATTTCTAAAGAATTTATTAATGTTGAGGACATGCATAGTAAAACTGAACGCGGAGTAAAACAAGAGTTGTATGCACATGTATTATTGATTAACATTGCCAGAATATTTGAAGCAGAAGTTAATGATCAGTTGCCTCCTCCATCCATTGAAAATCAAAAAAAATCAGATAATATTAAGGATGGTTATTGGCAAGATTTTTGCGGAAAATTACAAGAATATAAAGTTAATTTTAAAAACTGTTTGTTAGTAATTAGTCGACATATAGAAAATTTGATTTTGTCTGCTATTCATGAAGTCGAAAATTTTTTATTAAAAATATTAAGCAGCATTACTCGTGTTCGACAAAAAATAAGGCCGGGTCGTCATTGCCTTCGGAGATCGAGAAGGCCGTATACAAAATGGCAAAATGGTAATTTCATTAACAGTAAACGCGCGGAGGCTTAACCGAATGCCATTGAAATTTATAGAACCCCAGTGCGTCCAGATAAGGCGCGATATCTCAGCAGGAGAGTAACCTGCCCGGACAATAATCAGACTCCGGTAACTTGAATAGCAGCGTGGTGGGTGACCTAAACGCTGAAGCCTATTGACTAAGCCATATTTTAGTATGGTAAGTGAGCTACCAGGCCGTAAGGGATTAAACACAAAAGTAGCCTCGACATTGCAAATCCGAAAGCTGAGCTGTTTGGGGTTTGGCGAAAGCAGCAATGGTTTGACGAAACCTGATTGAAACGTCAAAACATTTTCGGCGCGGCGGGGTGTTAGTGACAGCATGGTAGTAAGGGATATCGTAGCAACTGGAGAAGCCTTGCTTGTCCCAGGAGAAATCCCTGGAGCATGGTAGGCTCTATAACCTGACGCGGGAAAAGAGCTGAAAGACAAACAAGGTGTCGGATGGGTGAATAGTAGCGATGAAGTGAGGTAACGCTCATGGAGCGAAGGCACCCTGTTGATGTTAAATTTTCCAACGCGAGGTGAGGTAATGGTGAGATGATAAAGGCACCAATAAGTAAATTACAGGAACTGAGAAGGAAAATATACGTTAAAGCGAAGGCTGAACCCCAATGGCGTTTCTGGGGGCTCTACACGCATGTCTGCAAAACGGAAGTACTGATAGGCCCAACAGAAACATTTGTGCGTCTTGGGGCCACGAAAGTTCATTAATTAAACATACTCTTCCGCCATTTCACCACGCTTCACCGGCTCAACCTGTTTTTCTCCATTAGAAATCAGTTGTTCTAAGCTAAAATGCAGCCGCTGCACTAAATCAAGCGGGAATAATCCGTAAGGATTAATGTGTTCATAAATCAGAGGCGTCAATGCACGTAAATCTTCTTCGGTGAGCACATTTTTCCATTTCGGTTCTGCTAATATTTCCTGAATGATGAGTGTATTGATATACACCATACACACTTGCAACAAGTGCAAACATACCACCGTGAGCTCTTGATCATGTGTTTTATTCGTCGAAATTTCACCGAGTTTGCCATAAAACATAAAGCTCATTGCGCCATTGAGTCGTTCAACGACATTGAGTGCTTCGTGGATTTCAATGCGAAGTGATTCTTCTTCTAAATAGCGACACAAAAATTGTGTTTTGATGGCTTTACCAATTTCAGTTAACGCTTTGTGAACAGGATGATTGTCATTATCTTGATTAAATCGTTTAATGAGTACATCCGCTTCCACAGTACCTTTTTTCAAGGCGACCATGTGTTGGACCACTTCATCATAATTTTCTTCGATGATTTTCCAGTTAATTGGATCTTTTAAAATTAACTCCAGATTGGGATAAAGATTTTTATCCTTGGCATCGGGATAAAATAGTTTTTGTTTATGAATATTTTTAAATCTCGGCAATAATTCAAATCCAAGTAAGTGGCTGACAGCGAAACCAATCACACTTTGTCCGTGCGTATCGGTATAAGTTTTATCCATGTTCATTTCTGTATCGTGCTTGAGATAACCATGAATCATGGCGCCAACCTCTGAAGAGGCACAGGTTTTAAGTTGTGAATAAATGCAGGCAGCTTTTTTATCCACATGCCAGTAAATCATAACGCCTTGCTTTTTATAACGTGGATGGAAATGTGAAAGTAAATTTTGATTCCAACACGCCACATGCGTCGAATCACAGGCACATCCCGTGCTGGCAGTTCCCCAAATGTGGGGGTCACGAATACGACGAATGGCATTGACAATTTCGACAATGGCTTCGCGCACACTATCCACATGCAGAAAACGTTTTTTGACATACAATAAATCATCGTAAGTCACATCCGCATTCGCGGCTTGAATGCGTTTTAGCCCAGCGTTGCTACCAATGCCAAACAAGGCGAGTAATAATCGTTTGGTTAAAATATCGCGCGGCAAATGTTCACGACAAGCAACACTTTGTAAATGACGCGTGAAATCTTCTCGTAAATCCGTTTCTTTCAAAATATCAATCAAGTTAATCGTAGACCATTTTTTCTGGATAGCGACATGTAATTTATGTAATGTCGGTGGTTCAGGCTGAGCATCATAAGGTGTCACTGTAATACGATTCCCTTTTTTGAGCTGTTTGAGTTTTACTTTTTCATTATTAGGCAACGTTTCATTGAGTCGCGCCAGCGCATGATGCGTATTATTTTTTAATAATTCAATAAACGCTTTAGCGTCTATCGGCAAACCCATCCAATCATAATAAAAGACTTTACGCTCATCGAAATCTTTTGGCATGTCATGATAAGGATCACGATAACGGTAACTCCCCGCAATCCAAATATTTTTGCAAATCAATTGTTTCATGAACGCTTCTAAGACCGCGATTTCATACCGTATTTTGTGTATTTTTATTTTGTCGCTGTGATCTTCATCGGGTTGAATAACCAAGTTTGTCCATTGACTAGAAACCACGCCCTCTATTAACACTTTGTCCGTATCTGGATAGTAGACATCCTTAAGTTCTTTATTTTCTCGGATAAAATCTAATGCTGATAGAATTGGCTTACATTCAGGTAAATGCGTGCGAAGGTCAAAGGCTTCCAGTAATGTTAATAACAGTTGGCGATTGCCGCCCGCATACAGGGAATGTATTTTTAAATTGACTTCGCCTTGATACCATTTGCCCCGATGATCCAAATCTGTCAGCAGATCACGCAGCATATCCTCACTTACAATCGGATAAATTTTATCTTGAATAATGCCTTGCGGGTATTGCGTAGAGATACTTGCTAAGCGATAAAGAATATCAAATTTACCATTGATGTGTTTTACTTCTTTCAGCACCGTTTTATTAATATAGGTTTCTGATTTTTTACGAAGACCATGAATCAACTGAACCGTCATGTCGGACAAGCTATCCAACATATTCTGCGATCGATAATGTAGAAATAACGCTGTCATGGCGCAATAATCTTTTTTCGATCGTCTTTTTATGAGTCCAGCGTGTTCCACTAAAATACGCAAATAATATTTTTTTACCAGTTCTATCGAATATTCTTCTAACAAATCTTGTGGCAAAACACATTGCTTGACTAGCGCAATCTTTTTTAATTCAAATTCAACATGTTTAAGTTTGGCGCCTGGAATATCCTGCTTGAGATGACGCAATCTAATATCTGTTTCTGGCGTAATTTTTTCTTTTATATTTTCATCACTTTCTTTTTCAGACATTAGCTCGATGTGCTGCTCTAATTGTTTTTCCTCTTCCTTATCATCCTCTTCTTGTTGCTTCAATAAAATTTCAATGTGATCAAGGCTCTTGGACGATAAGGCTTGATAAACATTATTAAACACATGATCTTCAAACTGTGCATTGGCTGATTTAATGTAACGTAATAACTGTTTTTCACTAAAAGGCTCAATGCGCTTTTGCTTAAAATATTCATAAGAAAATTCTACTGTCTTTTCAAGCGAGGGGGCGTGTTTTAAATGCTCTTGCATAAGCCAAAGAATGAAGGGTTGTGCGTCTGCGTCGGTGGCTTTGCGATAACCTAAACAGTCACGTATTTCTGCTCGAAAACGTTTTACTGTTCTACCGTCCCAATCAAAGGTCTCTAAATCAAACGATTTAATTTCAAGTTGATCGGCTAAGGCTTGCAGCAATTGGCCATCGATATCAGAAAGAGAGGTAGGATAATGATTTTCCAGTTGAAAATATTTCAACATCACTGCAAACGCTAAAGCATTATTGTCTGAATCTTTATTTTGCGCTCGTTTTAATTCATCATCGTCAAGTTGTAATAATGCAAGCTTGCCCATAAAAATTATCCTGCAATGGCTTTTTTCTCTTTTTTAATGTAGTTGTACAATGTAGGCCGGCTCACATTAAATATTTTACAAATATCATTCACCGTCATTTTTTGTTCGTCATAATAGTGTTTCATTTTAGCGATTTGACGTTTATCAAGCATGGACGGTCGTCCGCCCATGCGGCCTCTGGCGCGCGCTGCTTTTAATCCCGCACGTGTGCGCTCAATAATTAAATCACGCTCAAACTCTGCTAGCGAACTAAACATGTGGAAAACTAATTTGCCGCCACTCGTGGTGGTATCAATACTTTCACGCACACTTTTAAAACCAATATTTTTTTCACTAAGCGATTGGATGATTTGAATCAGGTGTGACAGTGATCGCCCCAAGCGATCGAGTTTCCAAACGACGAGCGTGTCGCCTTCACGCAAATAAGCAAGTGCTTTTTCTAAACCAGGTCGCGCGGTATTAGCGCCACTCGCAATGTCATTAAAAATTTCAGTGCAGCCCATGGTTTTCAAGGCGTCTTCCTGCATGTACAAATGCTGATCTTCTGTTGAAACACGGGCATAACCCACAAGCATACGTCATTTTCCATAAGAAATAAGGCGAGAATTGTAAACTTAATCGTGACATCAATATAGATCCTTGACATAGTTTTTTTAACAACATTTTTTTATAGCTTTTACCTATCAACCGGCGTATCCTGTGCAAAATCGCTCGTGTAAAGAAAACGGTCGTTTGTTAGATGGTCAAATTTTGGCTTGCGCCAAGAAAAAACCTAAAAATTGCTGTATAATTCTCTATCATACAATGCCTGGGGTTTAAGCTATGAAAGACTTTGAAACTGTAAGCAAACTTAAAAAAGAAATAGAAGAAATTTTGATGTCTGATAACAGAGTAGTTTCTGTTGGCACTGTCAAAGAAAAAGATTTAGATGGAAAAGATACTGGTTTTTTTTCAATTCAAGTTGGCTTGGTTTCGGAAGCAAGCCCTGAAACTATTAATGATATAAAACAAGAAATTACTGTTTTTTTAGAAAAAAATGATGAGATAAGCGCTCAATCAGTTGAATCAAATGAGATTCAGATAGTTTTTACTGAGGAAGGTGAAATTCAAGCCTTAGGCCATATTGATATTCCTAGTACCGATGACTTTGTGTCATCTAATAGTGGAGTATACGCTGAGCGAAGTAGACCTCTCGTTGGAGGAATTAGTGTCGGTCATTACAAAGTAGGTGCCGGAACGTTAGGAGCTATTGTTTCTTTTGATTCATCAAAAGATGAGGCTTATCTATTAAGCAATAATCATGTATTCGCTAATACAAATGTTGCAAATATTGGTGATAATATTATTCAACCAGGGGTCGCTGATAATGGCAAACATCATTCAGATTTAGTAGCTAAATTAGCTCATTTTCACCCGATTTCTTTTTCCAGCTCACCAAATCAAGTAGATGCTGCTATTGCTAAAGTTGAAGGAAATATTTCCGTACAATACTATGTGAAATCGATTGGTAAACCAGAAGAAATCGTAGCTGCAAAAATAGATATGGCGGTAGAAAAAAGCGGTAGAACAACAGGACATACTTTTGGGACGGTATTATCAATAGATGAAACAACAAGAGTTAAAATGGGAAATAATACGGCTGTTTTTACAGATCAAATAGCATTCACTTCAATGTCATTTCCTGGTGATTCTGGTTCAGTTTTATTTGAGAGAGGAACCAAAAGACCAATTGGCTTGTTATTTGCCGGATCTCCTAGTAAAACTTATGGTAATCATATGACAAAAGTTAGTGAAGCTATGTCTAAAGCTGGTTTTTTTGGAATGCGTTTCACAAAAGAAAAAAGAAGTTTTTCTACTGCCTCTAATCACATTTATCAAATTAATAATTCACAAAACATTAAAACTGCTCTTGCGACAATACAAAAATTAACTAGGCGAATAAAGCTCTAAGTAGGCTGGTTTATTTTTGTACTTTCGTGGCCCCAGGACGCACGAATGTTTCTGTTGGGCCAACATACCCTGCGATTGCTCTACTTTTTTATTGAGGTTAATCAAGAACGTTTGCATGTCACTGGCCCATTTTTGATGATCTATGGTGCGCCCAAAAACTTGGACAGGAATTGAGTTAGACTCCTTTCACACTTCAATGCACTTGAGGAGTGATAAATGGGAAAGAAACAAGCCAGTTATAGCAATGAATTTAAATTCAAAATT
>JAJOJD010000021.1 GCA_021208965.1 Gammaproteobacteria bacterium | reverse complement strand
TTACTTTAGTCTAGTGATGCTTTACTTCAAAAAATAATCGGGGTATGCTCTTTAAATATGGTCAAATAGCGACAACAAGGATGTGAACAAAGATGGATAGAAAAGTATCAGTTATCGGGCTCGGTTATGTTGGTTTGCCAGTCGCGGTTGCGTTTGGTCAACAGGCGCGCGTCGTTGCTTTTGATATTAATCAATCCCGTATTCGTGAGCTCACCCAAGGACAGGATAGTACACGCGAAATTTCACCCGTCGATCTTTCTACCGCGGATCTTTTTTTTACGCATCATGCGCCTGATCTGAAAAATGCTGATTTTCATATTGTTGCCGTCCCGACACCCATTGATGAGGCTAACCAGCCTGATTTAAGACCGATTCTTTCCGCGTCTAAAACCGTGGGAGAACAGTTAAAAAAGGGGGATATTGTTGTTTATGAATCAACGGTTTACCCCGGTGCGACGGAAGAAGATTGTGTGCCTATTTTAGAAAAATACTCTGGATTAATCTGTGGAAAAGATTTCTTTGTCGGATATTCTCCCGAGCGGATTAACCCGGGTGATAAAGAACATACGTTTACAAAAATCAAAAAAATTGTATCGGGTCAGACCCCCGAAGTTTTAGAGATTGTCGCCGATGTTTATAGTCGTGTTGTCACTGCTGGCGTGCATAAAGCATCGAGTATTAAAGTTGCCGAGGCGGCCAAAGTGATTGAGAATACACAGCGAGATCTTAATATTGCGCTAATCAATGAATTAGCAAAGATTTTTAATAAACTGGATATTGATACCAGCAGTGTTCTTGAGGCGGCAGGAACAAAGTGGAATTTTCTTCCGTTTAAGCCAGGTTTAGTGGGCGGGCATTGTATTGGCGTTGATCCTTATTACTTGACCTATCGTGCCGCAAAAGCGGGGTATCATCCAGAAGTTATTCTTTCGGGACGAAGAATTAATGATAGTATGGGCAAGTTTATTGCTGAACAAACGATCAAAAATATTGTTAAGCTCGGGGGCAATCTTTGTGGAGCGAAGATTGGGATACTGGGATTAACGTTCAAGGAAAATTGTCCTGATATTCGTAATACGAAAGTTATCGATATTGTTAATGAGCTGAAAGAGTACACGACAAACATTTTTGTGCATGATCCGCATGCTCATCCAGCAGAGGCGAAAAGAGAATATGGGATTGATTTGGTTGATCGTTCTGAGCTCAACGACTTGACGGCAGTGATTATTGCGGTTGCACACCAAGATTTTTATTCTTTCAGTCGTGAAGATTTTGAAAAAATGCTCAATGGTACAAAATTAGTCATGGATGTTAAAGGTCTCCTCAGGCAGTCTCAGGATTCAAGCGCATCTATATTGAAAATAGTCAGCTTGTGATATTTAAGGATCAATGTTGTATGCATAGAAATCAAAACAGTAGTGATCCGCAACCGATCATTATTGTCGGCATTGGTGAAACAGCAGACATTGCGCACGAATATTTTTCTGTCGACGAACAGTATGATGTGGTGGCTTTTTCTGTTAGTGCAGAATACAAAAAAACAGATACCTACCAAAACAAACCCTTGATTGCGTTAGAAAATTTGTCGGATGTTTTTCCCTCTGATCAGTATAAAGTGTTTGTTGCGCTCTCCAGTGGCCGATTAAATCGTGATCGACAGTCGATGTATGATCAAATCAAACAGCAGGGATATTCTTGTGTGAGTTACATCAGTCCTCGTGCTTTTGTCTGGCGTACGGCATCCATAGGGGAGAATTGTTTTATTTTTGAAAATGTCACGATTCAGCATGGCGTTAGCATAGGGAACAACGTGACGGTGTGGAGTAATAGTTGCATTGCCCATCAATCGGAAGTTGGGGATCATGTGTTTATTGCGCCAGGTTGCATGATTTGTGGTTATGCTAAAATAGGTTCTTTTTGTTTTATTGGTGCCAATACCGTATTCGCAGATCATGCCACTATAGGAGATAATTCTTTTGTCGGGATGGGCTCGGTGATCAGTAAAACGATTGCTTCGCATGCTTTTGTTAGACCAGCGAAACCATTTGTGGTGCCATTCGATCGACATTTTCTAGAGGATAGATCATGAACCTTGTGCGTTATCATCCGGCAGATAAAGACAAATGGAATGCTTTTTTGCGAACAGCGAAAAATAGTCATTTTATGTTTTATCGAGAATACATGGATTACCACCGTGATCGCTTTATTGACGCTTCCCTATTCATTTATCGAGACCAAGAATTAGTCGCACTCTTTCCAGCGAATATTGATGGAGATGTGGTGTATTCCCACCAAGGGTTAACTTTTGGCGGGTTGATTATGTCCCCTGATCTACGAGTTATTCAGGTGGTTGAGTTGATGACCTTAATCGTTGATTTTTATCATGCGTTGCAGGTAAAAAAAAATTATCTATAAAACCATGCCACATATTTATCATGCGTATCCTTCAGAAGAAGATTTATATGCTTTACATCAAGTGAATGCTGTATTAGTGCGCAGAGATATGAGTTCTGTTATAGATATTTCTCATCAGTTTCCGTTTTCTCGATTAAGGAAACGATCTATCGCGAAAGCGATTAAAAATAATGTTGTGGTTCAGGAAACTGTTGATTTTTCTGAGTATTGGGCCCTATTGATTGACACGCTTCAATTTCGCCATCAGGCAAAACCAACACATAGCCTACAAGAAATTGAATCCTTAGTGAAGGCATTCCCAGAAAATATCAAGCTTTTCCTGACGTTGTCGAGCCAAGGAACTCTATTGGCGGGCATTGTCGTTTATATTAATGTGAATGTGGTTCATGTGCAGTATGTTGGGTCTAGTGAAGAAGGGCGATCAGTGGGCGCAGTTGATTATCTTGTCGATGAGTTAATGAATAAAAAATATGCGTCTAAAAAATGGTTTAGCTTCGGAACATCTGCAGAAGATGCTGGGCGATCCTTGAATCAAGGATTGGTTGCTCAAAAAGAAGGTTTTGGTGCCAGGGGAGTAATCAGTGATCACTATCAAATTATTATTTCTCGGTGATATATGAATAGTTCATCGGATAGTTCAAAACAATGCGTTGCTTCACCTTTTCGTTGGTATGGTTTTAATAAGTTGGGTGATTTTCGAGGGGCTTTGACATCCATCGAAAGCGAAATTGATACGCCGTTTCCTATCAAACGCGTTTATTATTTGTATTATACCTTGCCCCAGATTCGGCGAGGTTTTCATGCGCATAAAACATTGCAACAAATATTAGTGTGTATTACTGGGCAATGTAAAGTATTGTTAGATGATGGAAATGTCAGAGAAGATATACAGCTTTCTGAACCTAATCTTGGTTTGTATGTTGATACCATGGTTTGGCATGAAATGTATGATTTTTCACCGGATTGTGTCTTATTGGTTTTAGCAAGTGATCATTATCAGGAAAGTGATTATATTAGAAATTACGCTGATTTTATGAGTGCTGTTAAAGGAATGAAACAGGAGTAAAAATATGTCAGAAGCCGCTATTCCATTTTTAGATTTACAAGCTACATATGTTGAATTACGTGAAGAGCTTGATCAGGCGTATCGTCGAGTAATGAATTCAGGATGGTATATTTTAGGGCCAGAACTGGAAGCGTTTGAGCAAGAATTTTCTGATTATTGTCGTGTGCCGTATGCCGTAGGGTGTGCTAATGGTTTAGAAGCCATACAGTTATTGCTTAAAGCTTATGGTGTTGGAGAAGGTGATGAAGTGATTGTGCCTTCTAATACGTATATCGCGACTTGGTTGGCGGTGAGTTATGTTGGAGCCACTCCTGTTCCTGTTGAGCCTTTGCTTGAAACCTATAATCTTGATCCTGCATTAATTGAAGCGGCTATTACGCCAAAGACTAAAGCGATTATTCCCGTACATTTGTATGGTCAGCCTGCGGATGTCGATCAAATGATGGGGATTGCTAACAAATATGGTCTCATCGTAATAGAAGATGCAGCGCAAGCGCACGGTGCTTTGTATAAAGGTAGAAAAGTAGGATCTTTAGGGCATGCAGCGGCATTTAGTTTCTATCCCGGTAAAAATCTTGGGGCCTTTGGCGATGCGGGAGCGATAACAACGAACGATCATGCTATTGCTAAAAAAATAAAAATACTGAGAAACTATGGTTCTCAGAAAAAATATTTTAATGAAGTTCAGGGTATTAATTCTCGCCTTGATGAATTACAAGCCGCTTTTTTGCGTGTTAAATTGAAAAAGCTCGATGAGTGGAATCAGCGAAGAAGAGTTATTGCTTCTATCTATCTCGAAAACTTATCGCATCTTCAATCCATCAACCTGCCTGCGATTCCTACATGGGCGGATCCTATTTGGCACTTATTTGTCATTCGTCATGAGAAACGAGATGAGGTTCAATCTTTCCTAAATTCAAAAGGTATACAAACTTTGATACATTATCCATTGCCGCCACATAAACAAGCCGCGTATCGAGAGATGAATGCGTTATCGCTTCCCATTTCAGAAAACATACATAATACTGTGTTGAGTTTGCCGATTGGCCCACATTTTCGAGAAGAGGATGCATGTTTTGTGTCAGAAGTATTGGAAAGCTTATGAAAATTTTTAAGAGGGTCGAGAGAAAAATTAAATTTTTGGTGTTATATAATTTCTTTATTTTTTTTTCAAAAATAAAGTATAATGGTTGTCTACAAATCGTATTGTCGGTAGAAATAAGTTTTATTCGCCTGTTTTAGCTGTCGGTGATGGTTCTCTTATGGCTGATGGAGCTAACTTCGGGGTTCCTCAGTCTCCAGGATATTTCAATGCCTATCAAGTTCTTGATGCTCGTTCGCCAGTATCTTCGATAAAAATTAAAAAAGGAACATGGATCAACAATGGCGCTTTTATTTGTGCTGAAAAAACATCGATTGAAATTGGTGAGAATTGTTTGATCGGGTATAATTTTTTTTGTGTGGATAGTGATTTTCATTCTTTATCTCCTTGTTCTCGGCTTTTGGGTGAGCATGTGTGTAAGCAAGTGGTCGTAGAAGATAATGTTTTTATTGGATCAAATGTTACAATTCTTAAAGGAGTACGAATTGGAGAGAACTCGGTGATTGGAGCGGGGTCTGTTGTTACAAAAGATATTCCTAAAAATGTTGTTGCTGCTGGAAACCCTGCGTGTGTTATTCGGGGGTTATAATTAAATGACATTCTGGACAACCTCTTTTTGGGCGGCAATTGCTACTGTATCACGCTTAACATCCCAGTTTGTTATGGCCAAATTAATTGCTTTGTTTGCTGGTCCTGCGGCGTTCGGTCTGATAGGACAATTTCAGTCTTTTGCCTCCATGGTTCAGTTAGGTTCGGGTGGAATTGTTAATGCTGGTGTTGTTAAGTATAGTGCTGAATTTAAAGCAGATAAAAATCAACTCCAGTCGTTTCTTCAAACTGTAATTAAAATTGTTTTTTTCGCTTCTTTTTTGACAGGTATTTTTATTAGTCTTTTTTCTACGCTTATTTCGGAATTTATTTTTAATGATAAACGCTATTATTGGGTTTTTATTTTATTTGGGATAACTTTGTTTGGTTATACTTTGAATCAAATGTTTTTGTCGTTATTTAATGGATTGAGTGAAATAAGAAAATATGCGTTGATGCTTATCATGGGTGCAATACTCTCCATTCTAGTAGGCGGCCTATTTACTTATTATTATAAAGTCGATGGATATTTTTTTGGATTGGTTGCCTCCCAGTGTATTTTATTTTTTATTAGCATTTTTTATTTTTAAGCAGTTGGGTTTGAGAATCAATTTTTTTTCATTACGTCTTGATTCAAGATTTCTAAAGATGATCTTTCGATTTTCTTTGATGGCAGTGACATCGGTTATTTGTGTCCCTTTAGCTCAAATGATTATTCGGTTGTATGTTGTCGCTCATAGCGGTTGGGATGTGGTTGGTTACTGGCAGGCAGTATTAAAAATATCGGATGCTTATTTGCTTATTTTTACAACGATTATTGGAACGTATGTTCTTCCGAAATATGCGCAACTTTCGGATAAAGTGTTGTTGAAAAACGAAGTTTTTAGTGTAATGAGAAAAATATTACCTTTTACGGTTTTGTTTGCAGCAACTATTTATTTTTTTCGTGACACGGTGATTATCTTATTATTTTCGTCTCATTTTTTAGAAGCACGCTCATTGTTTTTATTTCAGCTGGTGGCGATGTGTTTAAAATAGCTTCATGGGTCATTGCTAATATCCTAATAGCCAAAGCGCAAGTAAAAGTATTTGTAATAGTTGAGATATCTTTTACATTACTTTTTTTGTTGTTGTCTATTATTTTTTTTCAGTTCTTTGGAGTTATTGGTTTAACCATGGCTTTTTTCGTCAATTATTTTTTTTGCTTTTTTGTGGTTTTGTTTTGGTTTTTTCGGTTTTTAAAATAGATTTGCAATAGTGTTGAGTTTTAAGAGGTTTTAGTATGAAAGTTTTGCTGCTGGGAGACTTTAGTGCTTTTCATGTCAATCTTGCTTTTGGTTTAAGGAGTCTTGGTATTGAAGTGGACTTATTTTCTACCGGTGATGGTTGGAAAAAAACAGCTAATACGGAAGAAATCCCAAAAAATTTTTGGAAGCGGTTTTTGTTTTTAAAAAAATTAGTAAAAAACATTGAGCAGTATGATGTTGTTCAACTAATGAGCGATGATTCTATTCCATTTCGGATAGTAGGGCAGTTTATTTTTTTACGTGCAATAAAAAATAAAACGTTAATTTATTTAGTTGCAGCTGGTTCTGATTATCGTTTCGCTACGGAAGGTAGGCGTAAATTAAATATTCCTTTATTTGATCAGCTTGAGAAATATGGGGAGCGAAGTTTTAATTCTTTTTCAGATTTTTTTAGAAATTATATTGTGTGCAGGCATGTTAATGGAATTATTGGTTTTAATGAGTATTTTGAAGCATACCGTTCCCATAAAAAATGTCTTCTTCCTGTTGTTTTGCCTGTTGATTTAAGTAAAGTGCCTTTTTTTTCCATGGATTGGACTAGCCGCTTGATAGTGTTTCATGGTGTTCAGCGTGGCAGAGAAGGATTTAAGGGTAGTGATTATATCAAAAAAGCATTTGATGTTTTAAACGAAAAATATCCTGACCAAATTGAGTGTATATCTGTTGGTAATGTCCCTTATAATGAGTACATGAATATTGTTGCGCAGTGTCACATTCTAGTTGATCAGACGAATTGCATTGGGTACGGAATGAATGCCTTGATTGGTATGGCTATGGGCAAAATCGTGTGTTGCGGCAGCCAAAGTAAAAGTGATTATGATAAATGGCTGCCGTTAATAGGGGTTACAGAATATCCTCCGATTATTCCCGTCGTTCCTGATGTAGATTTTATTATTTCCAAAATTGAAGGTCTATTGTTAAATCGCCGCTATTTGGTAGAAATAGGAAGGCAGTCTAGATCATATGCAGAAAAGTATCATGATTCAAAAAAAGTTGCCCAATTATTTTTAGATCGGTGGTCATCTAGGACGTAATTCTTTTTTTGTCATATATCATGCAATAAAGTATCAGTATACACGGCACATACATTGATTTTTGTCTTGTTGACAAACCAAGATTAGTATTGACCGATGCCATAAAAAACATGCCAAAAACGAAAAAATAAAACATTGCTCGGGTTAATGGCATTTCGTTAAAAATATTTTTTATTATGGATCTGTTTTTAATGAGTTGGTAACAAATAAATAGTAACAACATATTTTCAAATGAGGCGATGACTCCAACCGCATTACCGGCTAAATAAAATAAGGGAAAAAGCAGGTTCATGAGGAAACTATAGGGTAAGAAAAAAAGACGCGCGATAGGGTTGTCTGTTGGTATCACAAAATGAGTGCCTCTGGCTTGGTCGCTTTGTTGAAACGTGATTTTGTTGGCAATAGCGGTCGTGTCGATAGTTTCCATGTTGCCTTGTGTATTTAAGACCCAAGCAACGACAACCATTATGAGCAAAATGGCCGCTATTTTTAGCAGGATATGCCCTAATTGTTTTTGAGATTTAAAGGCGGAGCCGTAAAACAGTATGCCTGTTAATGTTATCATGACTAAGTAAGGTCTCAGTAGAGCCATGATGGCTGCAATTATCCCAATCTTAAACACATTAAATACGATGGATGACCGTTGACTCATATTGTATACCGCAAGAAAGAAAAGGGGGATTACAAAAAAAATCATGGAGTCTTTGACAATCCCTGCCGTAAAAAATAAAAATGATGGCCAGCACATCAGCAGGAAGGGTTGCCATTGTCTTGGTTCTGACGTAGGTCTTAGGTCAGCAGAAAGCCGTAGGTATAAAACATACCAAAGAATGCTGCCTAAAAATGCAAAAGGAGAAAAAAAATAAAACGTTGCTAGCAAGGAGTCACCGGTAAAAATATATCGCACATACCAAACGATATTTTTTATTAAGGGGGTTCCGCTTCCTTCAAATACCGGTGAAGCTAAAGCAAAATATTGGTCAGCTGAATCTGTGTGCATCAGCGAATATAATGATGCTCCTGCTAAGTGACCCGTGAAAGAAAGAAAAACAGCCAAAAAAACCGAAAAATATAAGGGGGTATATAGCCGAATAATAAATAGGCCTATCGAGAAAGCGAGGAGATTTGCAGCCAATGAGAAAATCATTGCATACCCATTTTGTCTAACGTATATTGATTTATATCATGATTTTCTGCAAGAGACGATATGGTGGTTGGGATCAATAGTAAAAAAACAAAAATCATGTATATATCTTTAACAGGCATGACTGAACCGCTTGGCGAGTCTCAAGTTTTAGAATACCTTGAAGGTCTATCCGCTTCTCATGATATTTATCTTTATTCTTTTGAACGTCAGAAAGACAAATCCCTGTTGTTAAGTTTAAAACAGCGATTAGCACGCTCAAATATTCGGTGGAAATATCAGTTTTATTCAAATAAATACGGTGTTTTTTCCGCGTTTTCGATTCATTTATTCGCTTTTTTTCGATTGTTTCTATGGGCGATGTTTATCAAACCGGATATTTTTCATTGCCGCAGTTTCTTCCCAGCCGTTTTAGGATTTTCATTAGCCAAAATCATGCGAAAAAAAATATTGTTTGATATTAGAGGTTTTGCGATGGAAGAAAAAATTGAATAGCGGTCGATTGTCCAGAGAGAGCCTTCTTTTTCGTGTATTGGATAAGGTGGAGCATTGTCTTTATCGTCAGTCAGATTATGTGGTTGTGCTAACGCTTAAAGCCAAGGAAATTTTATGCAAAGATTTTCAGGTGTCTTCTCAAAATATATCTGTTATTCCAACGTGTGCGAGTCGAAAAAGATTTTTCCCTGCAGATATCGTTGAAAAATCACGCCTTAGGGGAAAATATAATGTTGACCTCAGCGAGAAAGTATTGATTCATGTCGGTTGTACGGGGCGGTGGTATGATCTAGACAGTGAAATAAAGCTTTTTTCGGGGTTGTATCATTTAGGATCCATGAACCGTTTTGTTATTCTGACCAAGGACGACGAAAAATACATTCATCGCCTTTTTCAACAGTATAACGTTCCTCAGACAGCCTATTTGGTGACAGAGGCTACTTTTGCGTCCGTCAGAGAATGGTTAGTTTTGTCTGATTTTTGTATTTTTTTCGCCAAATCATCTCGTGCAACACAAGCGGGCTCACCGACAAAGTTTGCTGAAATGATCGCTGCTCATTTACCTGTTATTGCAAATGCAGGCGGCGTTGGAGATGTGGATTATTTTTTATCGGATGGTTCTTTAGGGTGCCTCGTTGATTTGTCTACGATTCAACGGGGGCGAAAAGAGTCTATCTCTGTGGTGAATGATTTTATCAAGATTTTTTCCTTGAATCCCGATAAATTTGACACCACTTTTAATGATTATTTTTCCAAAGAAAAGGGAATTGAAGAGTACACTAAAATTTATCATGCATTAGGGGTGGTGTAATGTTTAATCAATTATCATCAATCAAAGCGTTTGATCCACAAGTATACGCCGCTATGTCCGCCGAAGCGGTTCGTCAAGAAGAGCATGTGGAGTTAATTGCCTCGGAAAATTATGTGAGCGTTCGTGTATTAGAAGCGCAGGGATCATTGCTGACGAATAAGTATGCTGAAGGGTACCCGAACAAACGATATTATGGTGGGTGTGAGTATGTTGACCAGGTAGAGCTTGTGGCGATTGAGCGCTTAAAACAGCTGTTTAATGCGGACTATGCGAATGTTCAACCGCATTCAGGATCCCAAGCCAATTATGCGGTTTTTATGGCGTTGTTGCAGCCAGGTGATACGTTTATGGGGATGGATCTTGCGCAGGGTGGACATTTGACGCACGGATCTTCGGTTAATTTTTCGGGAAAGTTATATCATTGCGTGAGTTATGGTGTCAACGCAGAAGGCGACATTGATTATGACGATATGTTGAAAAAAGCGCGTCAATATAAACCCAAAATGATTATCGGCGGTTTTTCGGCGTATTCTGGTTTGGTTGATTGGGCGCGTATGCGTGAGATTGCAGACGATGTTGGCGCCTATTTTATGGTGGATATGGCCCATATTGCGGGATTGATTGCCGCGGGCGTATATCCTAGCCCTGTTCCCTATGCCGATGTTGTCACCTCAACGACGCACAAAACCTTACGTGGGCCTCGTGGAGGCGTCATTTTAGCACGACATAATGACGCTTTAGTCAAACGTTTCAATTCGGCAATTTTCCCGGGTTGTCAAGGTGGTCCTTTGATGCATGTTATTGCCGCGAAAGCGATTGCTTTTCAAGAAGCCTTGTCCGATGAGTTTAAATGGTATCAAAAACAGGTGATCAAAAACGCACAAGTGATGGCCGGTGTTCTGATACAGCGGGGCTTTAAGATTGTATCCGGCGGGACAAAAAATCATTTGATGCTGGTTGACTTAATCGGGCGAGATATTTCTGGCAAAGAGGCTGAGGAAGTATTGGGGCGGGCCAATATTACGGCAAATAAAAATATGGTCCCCAATGATCCAGCATCACCATTTACGACGAGCGGCTTGCGTTTAGGAACGCCAGCCATCACAACGCGTGGTTTTAAAGAAGAGCAGGTTCAACACGTGGCGCATGTGATTGCAGATGTCTTAAGTGATTGGAAAAATGAGGTTGTCATCTCTGATGCTAAAAAACAGATGTTAACATTGTGTCAACAGTTTCCAGTTTATTAATCCAAGAGCCAAAGGCAACTTGTTTTTTTTGTATGGCTTGAAGATATTTTTGGTGCGCTAATAATTCTGCATCATCCGCATGAATGATCGGCAAATTGGCTGCTCTTGTTTGTTGATCTGCAGTCGAGGTATTTTTATTGTTTGTCTGTGTTCTTAAAGGGGTTAATGGAATGTTGTCAAACAAACTTTTTTGTCCGCCTGTCATCTGCAAAAAGACTTCCGCGAGTAAGAGGGCGTCGAGGCGTGCTCCGTGTAGTTGTCGATGCTTATTATTGACGTGATAACGTTTACACAGGGCGTCTAATGAGTTTTTCTGTCCAACATGACGTTTGCGTGCTATCGCAAGAGTATCGGTAATAGAACATATTTCTTGAATTTTTGGATAGTGCTGGTTTAACCAACGATATTCATGATTTAAAAAATTTAAGTCGAAAGCCGCATTATGAATAATGAGTTCCGCACCGTTAATATAGTCAAAAAAATCTTTTGCGATTTCTGCAAAAGGGGGCTTATCTGCAAGAAATTGCGTGCTTATTCCGTGGATTTTAAACGCATCTTCGTCAATATTGCGTTCCGGATTAATGTAGAGGTGTCTATCATTTTTAGTCAGGCAGCGGTCAATGATTTCAATTGCACCGATCTCAATGATACGGTGGCCTTCTTCAGGTTTTAAGCCGGTTGTTTCTGTATCGAGCACAATTTGGCGCGTCATTCGGAAGTCTCGTCTTATTTCAGTAATTCATCAATCCCGCGATTAGCGAGTTGGTCAGCGTATTCATTTTCAGGGTGGCCATTATGGCCTTTTACCCATTGTAATTCAACGCGGTGTGTTTGCATCAATTCATCTAAGCGTTGCCATAAATCTTGATTTTTGACGGATTGTTTATTCGCTGTCTTCCAGCCACGTTTTTTCCAGTTATTAAGCCATTCTTTCATGCCCTTTAAGACATAAGTCGAGTCTGATGTCACGACAACATGACAGGGTTTGGTGAGTGTTTCTAAACCTTTGATAACTGCCATAAGTTCCATTCGGTTATTTGTGGTTAAAGGTTCTCCGCCGTAGAGTATTTTTTGCTTGTTGGCGTACAGGAGTATGGTTCCCCATCCGCCTGGCCCTGGGTTTCCTCGGCAGGCGCCATCGGTAAATATATTGACAATCATGGTCATATTGAAGGCCCTTCTGCTTGAGTTGCGCATTGACTGGGTAACGGCACAATAAACTTTTGTGCGAGAGAGTGTCGTGTTGGAATAATGTTGGTTGGGACAGTTGTTTTTTTTGCAATAATAAAAAAAGCCTGTGACAAAAACGGTAGTGCGATTGAAAGTGTCTTATCTATCAATGACAACATTTTATTTTCGGAAAAAGCGTATAAAGGCCCCGCTAATGATCCGAATTGTATAACCTCTAGTTCTGCTTCTTTTAGATGTTGTTTTACTTTTTCGCGGGATAATAGGCGTGAAAAAACAAAGATAATCATAGATCCGCCTTGACTCAGTACAGCGGAGCTTTTTTGAATCAGTTCTTTTGGAGTTGTGCTATTCTCCAGGACGTGCAGTAAAATAATCATATCCATCGACTCCTTGGAATAAGGGAGGTGGGTAAGTGTTCCCAGGTAGTAGTTAACATTATGTCTATCTTCCCGTGAGTAGTGGTTGGTTAATACATGACGGTTCGTACATGCGCATTCGTTTATCCATTCGGTCGAAGGACGTTCTGTGATAAGCAGGGCGTGATCGATGGATTTATTGGATGAATATCGATGGATGAGAGTGATTTCTTTTTTTTTTACTTCACCGGCTAATTTGCTTGAAACTCGATAAAATGACACAAAAACTCTCCAAATAAGACAAAAAATATCCATTAATTCCGCCTTTACTGTACTTTTAGCGCAATATCTATTATATTTCTCGCCTTGTTAGTATATCTGTTTCGTGCTCTTTTCGGAATATCCTTCAAAGAAAGTACAAACTCGCAGAGGATTAAATAGCGTGCAGAAAAAGTTTGTCGCTTCTCGGTCACCATATTATGTGGGTGTATTTTTTTTATCTTTCGTAGTGTTATTTTTATTTTCAAATGCCTATGCAAAGTATACAGTTGTTTATCCGGCATCACAATCAACCTCCAAGCACTCCTTGAATAAAAATGATGATATTTGGGAAGTATTTCGAAAAGAGTTGACGCTCGATCATCACGCCAGCCGGTCTGAAGTCAAAGAGCAGATTGCTTGGTTTATGGCGCATCGAAAGTACTTATATAGTGCGGCTACAAATGCTCGTCCGTACATGTACTATATCGTGTCACAGGTTAAAAAACGTGATTTACCGCTGGAGTTTGCTCTTCTGCCTTTTATTGAAAGTGCTTATGATCCTCTGGCGTATTCAACATCTGGAGCCTCAGGTTTATGGCAAATGATGCCTGCAACAGCGACAGACTTCGGTTTAAAACAGAATTGGTGGTATGATGGTCGTCGAGATGTGATTGCATCAACAAATGCAGCCTTGGATTATCTTGTTTATTTGCAAAATTTTTTTGGTGGAAATGCGATTTTTAGTATAGCCGCCTACAATGCTGGGCAGGGTACCGTTTTAAATGCGATTAAGGGTAACGCTTTTAAAGGAGAGGCAACAGACTTCTGGTCTCTTCCTCTCAGCAAACAAACGCAAATGTACATCCCTCGGTTATATGCGTTAGCCGAAATGATTGCGCATCCTGAAAAATACCCGTTAGATATGCCGCCGATTCCTAATAAACCTTATTTAACCCAAGTTGACGTTGGGTCCCAAATTGATTTAGCGAAGGCAGCGGAACTCAGTGGTTTAACGCTCAAACAATTAAAAAGCTTAAATCCAGGTTTTAATCGTTGGGCAACCTCTCCTGATGGTCCTTATTTGTTGACTGTGCCCGTTGAGCATGCAGAAGAGTTACGTAATGGTTTGGCTTTATTGCCTCAGGGTCATCGAGTTACGTGGGAGCGATATAATGTAAAAGCTGGCGATAGCTTGACTTCAATCGCAAAAAAACACGATACCTCAGTGGCGCTGCTGCAACAAATCAATAAAATGGATACATCATTACTTCATGTTGGTGATGTGATTTTTATTCCAAAATCGTCTTCAACAAGTCATTTATCCTCCGTTAGTTCTCCTATTCCGGATGTTGCGTCAAGTCCAGCAACAACAGTGGTCAAGAAGGCGTCTGTTAAAAATGTCTCTAAGCAAGAGGAGAATAATGCGGAGATTGTTTATATTGTTCGAAAGGGTGATACCTTAACGAGTGTTGCAAAAGCCCTGAATGTTTCTTGGAAGACTTTGCGTGAGTACAATCATCTCTCTTCTCCTGTTCTTAATATTGGGCAAAAATTGCATATTCCTCCTCCTGCCAAATCAAAAAATAGCATTCGTTCTAGCGGAGGATCTCAAAAGATTCGTTATACCGTTCAAAAAGGTGATTCATTGAGTAAAATCGCGTTGCGTTTTGGTGTTTCGGTCCAGGATATCGAGCGTTGGAATCCTGCTGTAAAAGCTTCGCCCATATTGCAGCCGCATCAAAAATTAGTGATTTATCAGTCTTAGAGCGTTGATTATGATTATTGATGGAAAAAAAATTGCCGAGAGTTTCCGTGCAAAAATAGCTGCAGAAGTTGAGGAGTTAAATAAAATCTATGAAAGGCCTCCTTTGTTAGCGGTGCTAATGGTGGGGCATGATTCTGCTTCTGAAGTTTATGTGCAACGTAAACGGGAGGCATGCGCTGAGGTGGGGATTGAAACACGACAATACAGTTTTCCGCTTAGTATCAAACAGGTAGATTTATTGCATGTTATTGATCTTTTGAATCAAGATGAGAGTGTTGATGGAATTTTGGTTCAGTTGCCATTGCCTTGCCATATTAATGTTAATAATGTGTTGGAGTGTATTGTTCCTCAGAAAGATGTTGATGGCCTTCATCCGTATAATCTTGGTCGTTTAGCCCAAAGACATCCAAGTTTTCGGCCATGTACTCCGCAGGGGGTGATGGCTTTGCTTGAGTCTATTGATTATCACTGTCAGGGTGTCCATGCGGTTGTTGTCGGCTGTTCAAATATCGTTGGTCAACCTATGGCGCTCGAGTTGTTGTCTGCTGGCGCTACAGTGACAGTTTGCCATAGTCATACACGTAAAATTCAGTCATATATTGAGATGGCAGATCTTATTGTGAG
>JAJOJD010000069.1 GCA_021208965.1 Gammaproteobacteria bacterium | reverse complement strand
CTGGACACTTTAATTACTACACGGATCTTTACGCATGGGCTTACATGGCAAAAGAAATAGACACTGAACAACAAAAAATAAATAGTCTTTCTCTTGATACAGAATTGATGACCCTTGTTACTGAAGTCTCAGCGCTTGGATACTCTCAAAATCGTATATCTATCCGATGCACCCCGATTAGGTCGTATCGTATTATTACAGAAGATGGAGAACCTCTAGAAAATGAAGCTCTTTTTATTCAAGAAAATGACACTTGGACAGTATACTGGGATAGATTTCCTAAGAGCGCTTCTAAAAAGCTTACGGATGAAGAACAAAACATTACTATCCCGTTATTGACAAAACCAAATAAAACAGATTCGGAAAATAATAAATTACTGGTTGAGGTAAACAGACTGTGCGACACGATAACCCTCAGGGGAGATCTTGTCGGAGAGTTGAAACCAATGCCTAGTTTAAAGATTAGCTACCAAACTATACAAAATAATATTACAACACTAAGAAATAAATGGAATCCAACAGATGAAACAAAGGACGATACTGATGAATCTGTGAGCAGTGCGGATACGGATCAAACAATAAATAACAACACTATCTTATTAAAAGAATGCCTACGACAAGTCCTGAATAACTATAATGAGTATTATCAACGAAAAAATTCGTGCTGGGCATTTTTTTGTGGCCGTACAAAAAACCAAGACGACAAGGCTATAAAAGGGTTGCAATCAGCGCTGCATTCGGAGAATTCTGACCTTGAAACGATAATACGTGCCTTGCGGCAATGCTCGCTAACCTCAAATACTGAACATTCTTTTGTCCGCTATCTCGCTAAACATGAAAATTTTTGGAAGTATGCGAATGATGTTCTCAATCTCTCAGCACCCACTACACACAATTCTCCTAACGCATGGCATCGTACGGATGCTAAAGATCAGGCAGAAAAAATACTCAATAACTTGGCTACATTATTGGAAATAAACAAAGAAGAGGACTTACTTCTTCGTGTTAAAAATGAATTTTTACTTCAGATTAATGCTTATGCCCGCTACATTAAATATCATCATATTTTCCATGATACCGGAATCAAAAGAGCCGAAAAACTGAGTTGTGATATTGCTGAAGCGCACGATATACAAAGCATCCATCTTGCTATCTATAATGCGATGCACGGTGCTAACGGTTATGAAAGTTATGGCTTTTTTGGATCTCAAGGTGTTGGCAACCACTCTTTAAGCAGTTATTTATATGAAAGCATTAAACAGTATCAATCAGACTTTTCACTGAATATCCATAATAATATTTCCGATGATATACATCATGACAGTGAACGAGAAACACGCCGAATTATTCGCAATATTAGTGCACCGGCAGCATAAACAGCGTTAAATATTGAGTGAAATGATTTTTTTACGTAGTCACGTAATCTTTCAAGGTAATATCAACACGATAGTTAGCTCGATCACCAAAAAGATCATTGAAAGCAGGATTAGGGTCATATTGCATAGGGTGACCACCGCCATAACCCACTGCATAAATCAAACGGGTATCCACATGCTGGTCCCAAAAATAGTTGCTTATGGCTTGCGCCTGTTTTTCTGTCAAAAATAGATCTTTATCCGACTGCAACACGGCCGGTGAATATGCCGCAATAGTGATCGCTACTTTGTTCATTGGGGCCAGTATTTCTGCGATTTGATTCAATATTTCCTGACCCTCAGCCGATATTTTAACCGAGTAATCAACAAATAATCGTTGAGATGGAATCGTTATACGAATTTGGTCACCAAAGCGCATAATACTCACACCCTTGGCACTTAATTTCTCTAGAACAGACTGATGGCAAGATAACCAATATCCGACGACACCACCGACAGCAGCGCCTATACCTGCGCTCACCGGAATACTGGTGCCAGAAAGTCCACCGATCATCGCTCCTGCTGCTGCGCCAGCGCCCACACTTTTGACGCTTGTTGAATCCACACCACTCCCTTCTGTTGTACAGGCAGACAAAAAAAGAGCACAGATAGAAAACACAGCCATAAGCGTTAAAAGGGATTTCAGTATTTTTGTCATTATATTGTTTCTCTTAATTACTTTTTGCTTGATCATTGATCATTTTTGTTAATCGTTGCGCAATATCTACTAATTCAGGTACTGATAAACGCACCCCAATCGCTGGCGGATAGTCACTCGCCACTTCCATATCACGAACCATTTCTAAGGCAACATTACTGGCTTGGTTTGCTTTACGTCCCATCAAACGCTCAATTAATTCAATTTTTTCGCGAACCTGTGACTTCACTAACAATGATTTACAGAACTGTTCATACCGATCACCACTAAAATAGGCTTTAACATTATCCGTTACGCGAATTCTAACAAAAATATTTAACCGATCTGAAATACTATCCGATTCCGATGCCGTCATAGGCGTATCAGAAGTTGCCTGAGTTGCCGCTGGTGGACTATCTCCCGATAAATCTTTGCAACATTCAAGAAAAGCGGCAACACTTTGTTCTATCGCGGTTTTCTTCGCCTCTGACGTTGTTAATATTTTTGATAGGGTCACGATTGTTTCTGGAGTCTCAACAGAACGATCAAAGACCACTGATTTTTCTAACAACTGTGTACATTTAATGAGTTGTCGTTCCTGTCGAACTAACTCCTTTATATTCGGTTTTTCTACGCGTAAAAAATGATTCAGGCGTAATCGGCTAGCAATCGTTGGATTGGCAAAAAATGCTCGCGCTCGAATAATTTCTGACTTAAAGAAAACATGCATTTCACCCACATCTTGATCTTTCAAATCAAGTAAATGAATACGCGCTCGTTTTTCAGCCGATGCACTACGCGTATCGAGGTAATTATTCATCATACTTTGTGAATCGGTTTGAAAATGATCCACTTTGGTGACGTAAACTTCCCCCGCTGTTTTGTTAAAGAAATCCCACGTTTCGGATGGATCTTCTAATTTCATACATATTTTAATATTCGTATTTGCCCCAATCGATGCGGCCTCTTCTTTAGAGGCTTTTTGGAACGCAGGCAAATCTTGCCCTGCAAAAATAGTTGAAAACCCGAGTGATCGCGCCTGAGCCGGCACCACGGCAAATCCTTTAACGGCATAATAACCGTATTCATCCAAAATACACATATAGGGGGTCGGCGCATTGGTAGGTTTACGCTGGATAACATCTTGAAAACGCCCCTCGACGCTATCACCTAAACCAGACGCCATCATCGCACGTAATGTGGCGATAATAATTTTCCCTAAATTCGCTAATTCATCGGGGGATTTTTCTAAAGCGGGCAATAAAACGACTAGAATTCGACGATTTAAAACAACATCTGCCATATCGACTTCGGGAACATTCGTACGAATAATATGGCTATACGTGTCGGCTAAAGAACCGAAAGTTCGGGTTAACTGCATGGTAATAAAACCATGTTGCTCTAACACTTGAGACACCTGCTTGCCTTTATTTTTAGGCGTAAAACCTGGCAAATTCAGTAAATAGTTATTAATAGGATCCATGACCAAAGCCGGTGCCTCCGCCAGCGAAATGGGGTCTTGCCCATCGATAGGAAATTGACGGTCTAAACAAATTTGTTCTAATTTGGGCAAATGAAAATAATTACGAATCGAATTCGCATCGAGCAACAATTTACCTTCATCACGCATATAAACTAAAATCTTCATTAATGCTTCAACGAAGTTGATCGCTCGACCTTTCCACATATCCGCATCGGGCGATCCTGATTGTGAATTATCGCCCATTAAACTCACGACAAGCTGAATTAACATGCTCGATGAACCACTAGAAAATGGATTCATCGTGTTAGATAATTTTGTTTCCTGCGCACCAATCACATCGCGCGCACCCGTCATAAAATTGATGAGAAGGATATCATCTTCACGCCCCATGCCACGGCACATAGAAAAAATTTTAGCGTAGAGAGAATTATCGCCTTTACCATCGACATAAATAAATCCACTCCCTTGCATCAACGCATTAAACGCAAACGAAATGAGTGCTTCTGTTTTACCGCTTCCGGTTGATCCAAAAATAAGCATGTGGGTACGCATATCATCATTATTAAACCACAGCTCATCATTATTATTTTTAGCGTTGCCAATAAAACAAATCCCACGCGCAATATTAGGGCGAATCCCTCCTCCTGGCTTTAAGTCATTGAAATCTAAGGCTTTAGAACGAATCGGCATTCTAAAAGGCAAGGCTGCTCGCTTGGCAACGGATAAACAATACAACGCAAGAAAAAGACCGATCACAAAAACAACATCAGAAATGCCAGGAAAAACTCCCGCCAAAACAGCTAATAACAAAAAAACAACCGCACTTTGGAGAGGAACTTTTAAAAAATCTTTAACTTTTGTACCCAGCGTTCGCGTATCTCGCAGAAGCTGCGCCGCATCTTGTTCTTGGTGTCTTTCTAAGCCTCTAATCATAAGAGCCTAATCCTCGTCGCGACGATAAATAATGTCATTCAAAGCTAATTCCAGTGCTAATGTTGCTGACTCTACAATCGGCAATACCGACTTTACTCCCAATTCTTTTTCAGCCAGCCAATGCGCAAAAATTCCTGCGGCTTCACATACCGGCGTCCGACGCCCAATACCATTCAACACAAACCATGCTTTTCTATCTACGGGTTTTAACCACAAAAAATCAGCACTACTCAGAACACCATCATAACGGGCTAACTCTAACATAGAACTCATCACCGTTAATTCATACGCGTGAGATTGCAACACTTTTTGCACCCCTTTTTGCTTAAAATGTTTATGACATAATGCTAAAGGATTAGCGCAAAACGTTGTATTTTTTACTGGATCAAAATTATTCGATAATTCAGCCAAAACAGCATACGCAGCATCTCTATCGCCATAGGCTTTCGCTGCAAATGCGCCAAATAAGGCTTGTAAATAAGGAGGCAATGCTTGGCAGCCACGCCATAAACGCCCTAATTGCAACGTAAATAAAGCCGTGGCTTTCCCTTTGTCCAGCTTTGCAATAATACGCTTTTTACGGAGGAGCTCTGTTTCTAAGGGCATAATTTCTTCTTCAAGAATTAACTTTTTTTGTTTCGCAAATTCCATCGGTGTCAACGACATCGCCCAAGGGCCTTGACGAATATCTTGCTTAATTAAATCAAGCGTCAATACCGGTCGAATTTGTGGCCAAATAGATTGTTGTTCTGTCGCAAGCGTTTTCATCGTGTAAGCATGACGGTAACCCGTTGCGGACGCACTTCGGTAGATAATAAATGCCAAAACAACCATTAAGGCAATACAAGGGATAGTGATATAACGACCAACACTAGAAGCAATATATTGGGCTTGGACAAAGGTGATCGCTCCTGGAGAAACAGTGGAGGCATATTCTTTCACCAAGTCCAGTTTAGAGGTAAATAAGCTCACCGCAGACATTTCCCAAACTTTAATCTTAAGAAAAATCCACATAATATAGGCGTGTAAAAAATACCAAATCAGCCCACCAAAAATGCAAATAGACAGCATAATCCATAACGGACCCAGCGAATTATCTGGCTGCTGACCACCGCCCCCGCCACCACCTGGTGCCATAAATTGTATCCAATCATAAACCCTTAAGATTCATGGTGCCATAGATAAGGGGTCGTTGACAATCCTATTGATACCCGCCTACTTGGCGTTCGCGTATTTCTGATAACGTTTTACAGTCGATGCACTCTGTGGCGGTCGGACGAGCTTCTAAACGCCGAATACCAATCTCTACACCACACTCGTCACAATAACCATAATCGCCATCATGCAAACGTTTTAGAGCGTCATCAATGGTCACCATTAAATCAGCCTCTCGGTCGCGCGCTCTCAGTTCTAAATTAAATTCTTCTTCTTGAGTCGCTCTATCATTCAAATCAGCAAAGTGTTTAGGATCAGTTTTGAGGTGCGAGACAGCTTCATTTATTTTTTTCGACAAATTCAAGCGCCAAGCCTCTAACAATGATTTAAAATGCGTTTGTTGATCTGAGTTCATATACTCTTCATTATCACTTAATGAATACGGACTGATGCCTAATGTTTCTTTGGCTGCATTCAATTCACTGTGTGCGAGCTTACCTTTGGATGATGGGGTTTCTTTTTTATTCGCGGCTTTCTTTGTAGTGATCTTTTTTTGTTTATTGACTTCTGCTTTAGTGGCCATCGTATTTTTCCTAATTCTAAAGAAAACTGGCAGCTTCTATACCAGACTTTGAAGAGAAAAACAAACTTTAATTCTCATTTTACGGGTTTTATGTTAGGATGATTATAGTCTGTCACTGTGGAATAACTCCATGAAATGTAGTCGTTATTTTTTATTCACTTTAGTACTGCCTGCCTCAGTCGCATTTTCTTCCGGCGAAGGGCTTTATCTTGGTGTTAATGCCGTTCAAGGAACAATCGATATTGCCGAAGTCGTCGTTAATAACACGGCTTACACCCCTTCAAGCGAAAATACTTTCGGTGGCGGGTTGTCCTTAGGCTATCAGCCCTCTGAACATGTAGCGATTGATGCGGCCCTCGATGGTCTTAATATGGTAAACTTTGATGGTGAAAACGCTCCAACGCAATCCTACTGGTTTAGTTATCTCGCCGTCAAACCGATCCTACATGCCTGGAAACTGAATGCCTTTGTGAGTATTGGTGCGGCTTATGTGAGTATATCGCAAAATAATTCTGGCAACACGCCCGATACCGATCACTCAATGGTCAGACCCTACGGTGGCGCCGGATTCGGCATCAATTTCAACCCTAGCACCGAGATGTCATTCTCTATCAACCGGATAGAAGACACCAAAACGCCCATCACCTTTGGGATGATCTCACTGACGTACCATTTCGTTGATCATTATGAAAGCTCCGGTTTTTTAGCTGATTAAAACCGTGCCATAGTCACCCTATCGATATCGGACAAATCTCGAAAAGTCTGACTATCGAAATAGGCGTGAGCATCAAATAATTTTCGAACTTTTTCGCCCTGTTGCCAGCCATGTTCTATGAATAAATAACCATCAGGGTTTAAATGATCACGACTATTCACAATAATATTTTTGATATCCGCAAGACCGTGATCCAGTGACACCAACGCTTCACGCGGTTCATGATAAATTTCTTCTGTCCATAAATGCATATCGTCTGGCGCAATATAGGGCGGGTTGCTCACAATAATATCAAATGTCAGGGATGAAAGTTCAGAAAACCAATCACTGCATAAAAAAACTATATTGTTGAGACCATGTTTTGCCGCATTGCGTTTCGCTACGTTAAGCGCATCGATAGAACGATCAACCGCTGTAATACACCAATTTTTTCTTTCTTTCGCCATCGCAAGCGCCAGCGCACCAGAACCCGTTCCCAAATCAAGAACAGATACCGCTGCCGTATTATATTTATTATTTAACACGATTTCCAGGAACTGCTCTGTTTCAGGTCGTGGAATTAAGACATGCGGATTAACTTCTAACATCATTCCCCAAAACTCTTTCTGGCCCAACAAATAAGCCATAGGAATTTTTTGTTGGCGCTGTGCCAACAGATTTTTCCATATCTCATACTGTTCTGGATTGACGCAATACTCTGGAGAGGAAAAAAGGTAGGCACGATCTTTATTCAACACATACGCTAACAACAACTCTGCATCCAAACGTGGTGTTTTTGATGCGGTGCTAAGCTGATGCACCGCAGAATAGAGTAAATTTTTTATTTGCATCAGTAAGACCTAACAGATTAACGCTACCGCTCATCCGATAGTGATGCTAATAAATCCGCTTGATGTTCTCGAACCAAGGGATCAATCACCTCTTCTAATCCTCCATCCATAATAGCGCTTAATTTATACAAGGTTAGTTGAATACGGTGATCAGTTAAGCGACCTTGAGGAAAATTATACGTACGAATACGTTCTGAACGATCGCCACTCCCCACTAAGTTTCGTCTAGTGTCAGAAATTTCTTTTTTCTGCTTTTCTTGTTCGGCAAGCATAATTTTAGATTGTAGCATCGCCATCGCTTTAGCACGGTTTTTATGTTGGGAACGCTCATCTTGACACTCCACAACAATCCCCGTCGGAATATGTGTAATACGAATCGCTGAATCTGTCGTATTAACATGTTGCCCCCCCGCTCCAGAAGAACGATAGGTATCAACTTTTAAATCTGCAGGATTAATATGAATATCATCTAACTCTTCTGCCTCAGGCAAGACCGCAACGGTACACGCGGAGGTATGAATACGGCCTTGAGATTCTGTCTCCGGTACACGTTGAACACGATGGCCACCAGATTCAAATTTTAATTTTGAATAGACATCTTCTCCGCTAACACGCAAAACAATTTCCTTATATCCACCATGCTCACCCGGACTAGCATTCACAACTTCAGCACGCCAACCCATCCGTTCTGCATAACGAATATACATACGGCTCAGATCTCCTGAAAAAATTGCAGCCTCATCTCCACCCGTACCGGCACGAACTTCCAAATAAATATTTCGTCTATCATTAGGATCTCGCGGCAATAAAAGCACTTGCAATGCTTGACTAAGCGCCTCTTGACGTTGTTTTGCTTCTGGAAATTCTGCTTCTGCCATATGTTTCAATTCAATATCATCGTCAGATAACATGTTTTCTAAATCCTGAAGCTCTTGCTGGCTTCGCTGATATTGTTTATACACATCTAGCAACGGTTGCAATTGCGCATATTCTTTTGAAAAATCTCGAAATTTTTGCTGATCACTCACAACATTTGGGAGGCTTAAGAGTTGACCTAATTCTTCATGGCGCTCAAGCAAATGATTTAACTTATTCTGTAACGAATCTCTCATAATATTTTATCTCCATACGCACCAAAAAGTTCAGCGGCAAGCGTGACGACATCATCTCGCCCTTCAATACTAGCACGTTGAATACTCGTACTCGGTGAATGCATAATTTTATTAAGCAAGCGTCGAGAGAATTTTCTCAACATGCTCATCGTCGCCTGATCAAGAACATTATCGCGCCGTACTTTTTCAATCTCTGTTTCACAAAAATCTTCCAAACTTTCCCGATAACGCCGAATCACCTCATCGGAAGAAAAACGACGAAGTGACAACATGAATTCACGTGTACTATCTTCAATAATTTTTTCAGCTTGGAGTGCGGCATGTGAGCGCTGATGGACATGATGTTGAATGACCGCTTTCAATTGATCTAACTGACAGAGATGAACATACGGATTATCCATAATATCGGGAGATATATCACGAGGAACAGCCAAATCAATAAACAAGGTCGGTTTATCAATCGCCACCACCAACGCCGGTGTTATAATTAACTCCTTACTCGCTGTGGCACTAATAACAATATCCGCATGGCCAATATAATCCTGTAATACTGAAAATTCAAGCGCAATTCCACCGACTTCTTTGGCAACAGCATCGGCATGATTCATACGTCGACTCATGACCCACAAGGGATATGACGTTAATGATTGGGCACGTTTTGCAACAATTTTCCCCACACTTCCCACCCCAATAATCAATATGCGGGGCTGTTTTTGATCACGCAACCACTGTGCGGCATAATGCACCGCCGTAGAGGCGACAGAAACAGGACAAGCGCCTATTTTTGTCGCTGATCGAATTTGTTTTGCGACAGAAAAAGTCTGCCGAAACAAACGGCTTAAATATGGACCCACTGTTTTATGTAAACACGCTAAAGCAAAGGCGGTTTTAACCTGACCAAAAATTTCAGGCTCACCTAAGATTAACGAATCTAAACCACAAGCAACTCGCATGACGTGACTAACGGCGGCCATACCCGATAAAATATACATATGCTTGTTCAATTCAGTCGTTAAGATTACATTTTTCTGTGCACAAAACCATTCAACGACCTCCGTTTCAGATTGCGCATAGGCACAGACCTCCACACGATTGCAGGTAGATAAAATAACCACTTCTTGTAACGAACTGGGTAAAAATGAGCGCGTCAATACATCATCAATCTCTTGTGCTGAAAAAGAAAAAAGCTCACGAATGTCAATAGAAGCTGTTTTATGGTTGAGACCAACAACAATAATATTCATACCAATTCTTACAAATTATTCATAATATTTACTTAAGCGAGGGACTTTTGCAGTACCTGTCGAATAATCTTCTCACACGACAGATCAGACGCGTCTATTTGAGCAATCGCTTTACTCGCTTCTTGAGGCTTATAACCTAACGCAACTAAAGCGCTGAGCGCTTCTTGCACAGAAGAAGAAAACGGAGAAATCACCGATGGATTACTCCCGACCGAAAAGACAGGTTCATTCCCCATATCTAGGGCAAAAGGATCAGACAAACGATCGCGCATTTCAATGACTAAACGCTCGGCTGTTTTTTTGCCAATACCAGGCACACGGGTTAAACTTCCGGTATCACCATGATTGATACACGCAATAAATGCCTGAGGATCAAAACTGGATAAAATCGTCAAGGCCAATTTTGGCCCAACACCATTCACGCGAATGAGTAAGCGAAAAAGAGAGCGTTCACGTAATTCTAAAAATCCATATAACAAATGCGCATCTTCTCGGACAGTCAGATGCGTATACAAGGCAACAGATTTGCCTAATTCGGGCAAATGATAAAAAGTACTCATGGGCGCTTCTAACTCGTAACTTAATCCATTCGACAGCTCAATCATTACCCAAGGTGTTCGTTTTTCAACTACTATTCCCCGAATTTTTCCTATCATCGCAATCTCCTGTACCGCATTTTTTGAGCAACACCGCCTAAGCTTTTTAAGCCTTCGCGAGTATACGCATGACATAAAGCAATGGCTAGTGCATCCGCAGCATCCACTGGTGGAATCATCTCTAATTTTAACAAAATTTGAATCATATGTTGAATTTGTGATTTGTCGGCCGCCCCATAACCGACGACTGCTTTTTTTACTTGCCGAGCCGTATACTCATGCACGGTTAAACCATAGAGTGCTGATGCAGCAATAGCTGCGCCCCGCGCTTGGCCTAATTTCAACGCCGTGCTTGGATTTTCGTGGAAAAATATTTGTTCAATCGCTGTTTCGTCAGGCTGATAAGTGTGAACAAGATCCGCAATAACTTCATGTATTGTTTTTAATTTATCACCCAAGCTGTATTTCTCAAGGCGTATACAACCACACGCAATAAACTGGTGATGATGGTTAGGCTGCGTCTTAACTAAGCCATAGCCGGTAATACGCGATCCGGGATCAATGCCGAGAATAATCGCCAATATTAACTATGGCCTTCTCGCCGTATACCCTGGCTTAGGAGGGGTAAACAACGCACAAGGAGCGAGTCTAAGCTTCGCTTGAGCAGCAACCGCTGGGACAGAAAGCAGTTTATCTATTTTCTCTTGGACACGTTTAGGAAAGGCGTCGAACTTATGAGTCTCTTTCAAAGGCAAACAAAGATCAAGCACCTTATCAGGATCAACCTCATGACCCTCACGAAGCATCTGTAAAAGCTTTATTTCAAATAAATACGGAAGTTTTTGTTCGTTAGTGTAACCAAAATTTGAACCAAATAAACTGGACATACAACACCCACAAAAATCACTTCCCTGCAGGTTAATTTGTTTAACCAATCATTGACTAAACAGATGAAATTTTCTACACATGGATTATAGCAAAAATTTCCGAATTAACAATAAAAAATCTAGGTTCTCAGACTAAAACTATGAGATGGGTAGGCCGGAAAACCGTCAAAAAATGATGAAGGAGTGATGTTACTGGATAAAGGTAACGACGACCCATTTTTTTCTTCTTCAACTATCGGCACCTCGGATACTTGACTCAGACGGGAGTAATCATACTCCTCTTCTTCCCCTTCATGATTCCATGCCTCAAAAGTAAGAAAAACAATATTAACCAATTGCGCCACCACAAAAAGTACATGACTACGATTATTCATTGATGGCCATTCTTCGTTAAAGGTATTATACCAATTAAAAAGCGCGATACTAACTGAAGCGAAAAATAACAACGCAAGTTTGCCAGCAGAAGCCATCGTCAGCGGCGGCAAATGAGGCTTGTGATGGGCCACTGCCTCAACATTTGAAAGACCACACTCAACAAGGAATCCAACACAGACCCAATAGAGCCAAAACCCTTTTGCATTCCAAAGATCAGCGGAATCACTAAAGGCATGGCCTGCGATTAACCCCATCACCCAAAATTTGCTCATCCATGATAATTCAAAAAACTTGGATAAGGCCTGCGGCTGCAGTTGTAAGTGATTAATATGCGGAGCAACCTCAACAACGGCATAGCTGGTTAAATACAACAGCTTCAGCACAAGAAATGACATATTCATCTCATCATCCAATCCGATTTTTGTTAATCCAAGCGGTAATGTTGCACCAACAGCAACAAAGAGCGCAAAAAATTTGGTGACCGGTGCCCAAGAACTAATTTCTTGCCGCGCTTCAATAAGAGTTTGTTCTTCATCACGAGAAGGCTCTAACCTCAAATGCTGGGCGATATCGTCAAGATCATCGTCAAACAATTCCAAAAAATGTCGCGCATAAAAAAACCCAGGATAAACGCGCAATAGACAGATTAGCAAACAGACCAAGCAGACTCCCGGCTATCGGATGATCCTTGGCCAGTCTAAACGAAGACAAAATAAAGGGCAGAGTAAAAATGGCGACAACTAGTAATTTAACGCCCACGAGTATTCGTGAACGAGACAGAGATTCTCTAGGGGCTAAATCTGTAGACAAAACACTACTACCGCTCGTCATCATAATTTTTTACTCAAAAAATGTACAGAAACTGATCGTAATTCTTAATCGCCCATCCGTCAACCAATTAATTACACTGAACGCTCTGTTGATCGTTAACGATGCTGCCGGTATACTCAGAATAAATTCTTATAAGGCTAGTATCATGTTTGAATCTCTATCCAACCGTTTAGAACAAGTATTTAAAACACTGCGTGGCCAAGGCAGAATCACAGAAAACAACATCAAAGAAACATTGCGTGATGTACGGGTTAGTTTGCTCGAAGCGGATGTCGCCCTCTCTGTCATCAAGCCGTTTATTGAGAACATCACAGAAAAAGCGATGGGTCAAACTGTTCTGAAAAGTTTAACCCCTGGACAAGAATTGATTCGAATTATTCGCGATGAATTGACACACCTATTAGGTGATGAACACAGCGAACTTAACTTTAATGCCAATCCACCCGTTATTATCCTGATGGCAGGTCTTCAAGGTTCCGGTAAAACGACAACCGCCGCAAAACTCGCGAAATGGATACAAGAAAATAAAAAGAAATCAGTAATGTTGACCAGCTGCGATATTTATCGCCCCGCTGCCATCGACCAACTCGCGACACTCGCAACGAGTATTGGCGCAGCCCTACACCCAAGCACCCCGACACAAACTCCTTTAAACATTGTAAAAACAGCCATGGATGCAGCGCAAAAAACACACGCTGACGTACTGATTATCGATACCGCCGGCCGATTACATATCGACGCGACTCTCATGGATGAGTTAAAAGAAATTCGTGCTTTCGCTCACCCCACCGAAACCTTGCTGGTCGTTGATAGCATGATCGGTCAAGATGCCGCGCATGCCGCGAAAGTATTTAATGATGCCTTAAATATCACTGGCATTATTTTAACCAAAACGGATGGCGATGCCCGCGGGGGAGCCGCATTATCAATGCGCCAAGTCACAGGAAAACCAATTAAATTTATGGGAGTTGGCGAGAAGATTGACGCCCTGGCCGCCTTTCATCCTGAACGCTTAGCTTCTCGAATTTTAGGCATGGGCGATGTCCTGAGTTTAATCGAAGATGCTGAGAAACTTGATAAAACAAAAAGCGAAAAACTCGCCAAGAAATTAAAAAAAGGTCATGCCTTTGATCTTGACGATTTTCGCGACCAGCTGAAACAACTCGGCAAATTAGGCGGAATTGCCAGCATTATGAAAAAACTCCCTGGAATGGGGAATCTTGCCGGCATGGCGGGAAACTCTGATGATATTGAAAAACGCATCAAAGAAATCGATGCTATTATTTGTTCGATGACGCCACAGGAACGCCGCTTCCCCGCCCTATTAAAAAGTTCACGGAAATTACGGGTCGCTAAAGGATCAGGTACCAATGTTCCCGCAGTCAATAAATTGCTCAAACAATTTGAACAAATGCAAAAAATGGTAAAAAAGGTATCTCAAGCCGGCGGCATGCAAAAAATGATGCGCGGAATGGGAATGACTGGAGGAATGGGTGGGATTCCCAACATGGGAGGCGGAGCTTTTCCAGACATGAATCAACTACAAAATATGCTCCCTAACGGCTTAGGCAATGATTTGAAAAAATTACTGGGCAATAAAGAATAATCATTATCTGCCCAGTAACCCGCAAGCACAGAATTGTCTCATTTGCTCAGACTATCTTCCATCAGTCCAGATGATCTTAGCGGTTGGGCTATTTAACTCAAAAACCAATGCCGTTTTATCATCAAATAAAGTCAATGCATTTTGCACATTCACGCCATCCAAAATAGCAGGAAAGCTGGTCTCATATCGAGCCTTCTCCTCCTGGAAATAGTCCAAAAACTGATCGCCATGATTTTGAAGCGCCTCCAACAATGCGGTAAAAAATTCTGCTTTAATTTCTCTATCGGTGTCCTCAACAAAAAAACGGCTAACGCGCCTGCCCATAGCAGCGATATTTCGGAAAGCGGACTTCTGAGAACTGATCTCCACTCCTTCACGATACAAACAAAGCAAAGAACAAATAGCAAATTTTGTTAAAGACAAGCCAAATTTTTGTTTCAACTCGTTTTTTTTGATGAGCGTCAAGAGCCAACATGCTTTTGTAAAGGGTATGAAGATCTGATCCTTTTTGAGAATGTTGCTCAGCAAAAGTGGCTTTTTTTGAGTCGTCTTCGTTAAGAAGATCTCTTATTAAGGAAGCAACAAAGCTCTCAAACTCCTCGACGCTTATATGGAAGGGACGTAAATATAGCGATTCCATTTTGTTATTTAATGATGAGTCGGGTGATGATGGAAACATAAAATACCTCTTGTGGACATTATAAATATTAAAAAAACAATAATAAAAACGAAATAATATAGCAAAGATATTTGAACTGTCAATTTTTGAACAAAAAAAAATTCTGATTCACAAACACTGTACATTTATATTATTTTTACGTATAATCATCATTTTTTTGTCATCATCTGGTGCAAATATTAGCCGAGTAGAGGAATAGAAAATATGGTAACTCTTCGTTTAAGCCGAACTGGTGCGAACAAACGTCCTTTTTATTATATTGTTGCAAAAAATAAACGCAGTGCTCGTGACGGCGGCAATCTCGAGAGATTAGGTTACTTTAATCCTATCGCGAGTGGCGCAGAGGTCCGATTAGAACTGAATCTTCCACGTGTCGATTATTGGTTGGG
>JAJOJD010000065.1 GCA_021208965.1 Gammaproteobacteria bacterium | reverse complement strand
AAATACTTAGTCTCGATGAATTACTATTCAATACAGTGTCCTTTCTACTTTTCCAAATTGTTAAAGACCTTCCCGATAAACGGAAAAACGATTCTACTACCTTATCTCTATCTGTCAATAGAATTTTTTATTATTTTTTATCCTAACGCTAACACGGCTAGTAAATATAATCAAAATCGAGGATAATAGATCCACAAGCTGTTATCATCGTCGACACCACTTATGACTCTCCAAACATTAACGACCGGAAACGGACAGCCAATCAGCCGACTAGGATTAGGAACGGTAAAATTAGGCCGTAACGAGCAAGTCAAGTACCCCCAAGCCTTTAGCATCCCCGATGATTTAACGGCAAAAAAACTTTTATCGACCGCTTTATCTTTAGGGATAAATATTGTTGACACCGCCCCAGCCTATGGACAAAGCGAGGAACGATTAGGTCGATTCTTGATCAATCAGCGCCACGAATGGCATATCGTCACGAAAGTTGGCGAAGAATTTAATCACGGACAATCTCATTTTGATTTTTCAAAAAAACATATTCGTTTTAGCATTGAACGCAGCTTAAAACGTTTACGCACAGACTATCTTGATACTGTTTTGCTTCACTCCAACGGGAATGATGTAGACATCATTCAACGGGATGGCGCACTAGACACATTACTCGCAATAAAGCGAGAAGGCTTAATTCGATACATCGGTGTGTCTACGAAAACAACAGAAGGCGGTTTGCTCGCTCTTAATGACAGCGACATCGTCATGGCAAGCTATAATCTTCGATACACAGAAGAAGAAGCGGTCTTAAAAAAAGCAGAAACACTATCAAAAGCCATTTTTATAAAAAAAGCATTCGACAGCGGCTACGCGTGCTCAACCGAGGCAATCTCAAAAACATTTAAGAAAATATTCTCTTTTCCAGCCGTAGCATCTATAATCATTGGAACGATAAACACTCACCATCTAGAAAATAACCTAGCACTACTACCCAAACAAAAAGCTGAGTTGTAACGCATTATTATTTTTTCACATTAACGATTATTGGTTACAACTCAGGGCTACAATGCACTTAATGGTTACTCTTCATAACAATTCGCCTTGTATTTTCCCAATGTAGACTTCGTATCCGTATTGATATGCAATGAATTCGTGCAAGCGCAAGTATAGACGAAAATATATTTTTTTCCTCTAACTTTGTTGTATTTTCAAAAAATACTGTGCAATTTTTGGATAGCCTCTTCAAATGACCCCGAAAGGACGAGAGGAAACACTGAAAAAGCACGCTGCAAGCTCGCATTGATCAGAAAGCGATCATCTGCAGATGGTGCTGAAAGAACATAAGAATCAACAGGCTCGACGCCTTGAGGCCGCCCGACTCCAATCCGCAATCGCCAAAAATTCTGTGTACCCAGACACGTAATAATATCGCGAAGTCCATTGTGTCCTGCATGACCTCCCGCCCACTTTAAACGAATAGATCCAACGGGCAAATCAATATCATCGTGGACGATTAGCACCTCTTTTGGATCAATTTTGTAGTAATGACATAAAGATTGAACGGCTTGGCCACTGAGATTCATATAAGTAATGGGAACAGCATACAAGACATTTTCCTTGCAAACGCGAGCATGAAGAGAAGAGACTGTCTTCCACTGAGAGGACGAAACAAAAAAATCAAGGAACCAAACCCCTGCATTATGACGGGTGAGCGCATAGCGATCACCCGGGTTTCCAAGAGCAACGACAAGTTTAACTGGAAACATTATTTGCCTGTTTTAGGCTTTTGCTTACCACTATCGTTAGAACCAGAACTTGGATTAGCTCCTTCAGCGGCCGCTTTAGCCGCCGCTTCAGCACCTGCAACATCAATGTCTTCCTGTTGAGCAGCACCACGCGGCAAGTGAATGCTAGCGATCGCCATATCATTACCATGACTTAACGCGGACAATACCACACCTGATGGAATGCTGATGTCCGAAATATGTAAAATCTGATCAAGCTCCATATGCGCAATATTAACTTCCAAAAACTCTGGCAAATCTTTAGGCAAACAGACAACCTCAAGCTCAACGACATGACGATTTAAAATTCCTTTGGCTGTTTTAATACCAGGAGCGACATCTTCACCAATAAAATGTAAAGGTACGTGCATATGAATTTTAGCGTGCTCATCAACGCGCAAAAAGTCAGCATGCATAATGAGTGGCTTATACGGATGGCGTTGTAATGCTTTTAGCACAACATTTTCTTTTTGGCCATCAATCGTTAATTCAATAATGTGACTATAGAACGCTTCATTTTCTAATGCTTTTCTTAAAACACGTTGTTCAACAGCAATATTCTTAGGGTTCTTATGCGCTCCGTACACAATAGCGGGGACAAAATCACCCTCTCGACGTAGGCGGCGGCTCGCACCCTTCCCGATAACAGCGCGATCACTCGCAACCAAAGTGAAAGTAGTATTTGACATAGTTTTCTCCAAAAAATAAGAATTTCAGGTTCGCGACCAAACCCGAAGAAAAAGATTGTATCGTAATTCTACTCAACGAGAAAGCAAAAAAACACCCACCTTCTCAAGCAAATTATGCTAGTATGGATTTATTTCATACTCATGCTTAACAAATTAGGATAAAGCATGTTCAGACGCACCCGCCTTTTTTTATGTTCTTTTTTATTATGTCTAAGCATCAATACTCCAAACGCTACCCCTTTCGATGAGCAAGAATCAGGCAAGACCTTTTTCAATATGGTGGAAGAAAAATTACCTCTCGTATCCGATGCTATTGTTAATGATTACATCCAATCTTTGGGTTATCGACTGGCGGCAAACAGCGACGCCCCCACTCATGCTTTTCATTTTTTTGTTGTACAGCAAAATGTGATTAACGCATTTGCCGGTCCAGGTGGCTATATTGGCATTTTTGGTGGGTTGATCAATATTACCGAAACAGAAAGTGAACTAGCGAGTGTGATAGCGCATGAAATTGCGCACGTGACCCAAGATCATTTGCAGCGCGGCGAAGATAAAACAAAAAATTTAACCCTCCCAGCACTCGCCGCCATGGTTGCCGCTATTGCGACAGGAAATGGCACCATTGCCGCCAGCTCAATTAGCTCAATTGCGGCAGGTGGCGCACAGTATCAAATCAATACAACGCGCGGCTTTGAAGAAGAAGCAGACAGCATCGGTATTCAAACACTCGCTCGTGCTGGGTTTAACCCATACGCCATGGCGAACTTTTTTAAACGGATGATGCAAAGTAGCCGCTATGATTCAACCCCCATCCCGATCCTCATGGATCACCCCGTTAACGCAGAACGAATAGCTCTCGCAGAACAACGCGCCGCAGGATTCAGCAAAAAACACACTTATCCTTCGTCACAACAATACTCGCTCGCAAAAGCACGCATGCAATACCTCCTCGCTATCAATCCAGAGAATTTTCTTGCCCAAGCAAAAGCAGCATACCAGAGAAATCCAAACAACATGTATCAGCAGTATCTTCTGGCTTTAGCCATGTTTAAAAACCAAGAATATACCGAAAGTAAGCAATTATTAGCGCAACTCGCCAACAACAACCCTCACGAAATGATTTACCCTTATACGCTAGCTCAAATCGCTTTTGTATTAAAGGAATATAAAAGCGCGCTTTACTATATTCAACAAGCTTACGCTCAAGACAGGAACTACTATCCTAGTATCCTATTTTATGGACTTATTTTATTAAGAAACAATGAAAAATCGGCTGCTATAAACTTACTAGAACAATACCAACTACAATATGCAGATTCGCCTGATTTTTGGATACTCCTCAGCAAAGCTTATGCGAACAATCATAATTTAATTTATGCCTATTTATCTCGGGCAAAAGCGTATCTCGCTGTTGATGACACACGTAATGCTCTCGTTCAAATAGCGATGGCAGAGGAACAAACAGGGCAAACAAACTATACAACAGCCTTGATTAGTGCCGAAAAGCAACGTTTACAAAAAAAATTACGCGCTAGCTAAAGCCATCACTCAACATTTTTCAACACTCAATGGACTGCAGAGATAAATGACCGTTGGAAAAAATATATCGCTCTCCCTGATGGAAAAAGCATACCAAGTTTTCTTCCTTGAGCGCTCCCTCTTTCAATTTAATCAGGCTCTGACCTAAAGAATCACAGTGACTGATATACTCAAGACCATTCAACACCTTAATATCCAACACTTTCATCATCAAAAAAGCATGTTGCGCACTATCTTCTCGGCTTCGAATATAGGCCTCAACCTGCTCTTTTTGCGTATAGATTGGCCTGTTTACACTATACTCGTACAATAAACGTGGAGACAACATCGACTCCCAACGAGTCAATATTTTACCTTTTGCGTTAAAAAGATGAACAAACACGTAACGCTCTCCTTCGCCTAAAACGGACGGAAGACGAACGGGGGAAAGCTGTTGCTGAGGCAAACTAACAGATTCCTGAACATGCTCAAATAAAGCTTGTAAACGTGAAGAAATCGCCTTATAACGATCACCAATGTCATATTGCTTTCGGAGAGCTTTTTCTTGTTGAACAAGCGATTCTACTTCTCTATACAAGAGGCGCGCCTGCTCTTTATCATCCATGCTATACCCTCAGTTAGCGGAGAGAAGGCGACAGAAAAACAGGAGAAGAATTAACATTTTCCTGACAAACGCTTATAGCCATCGACAGAGCAAGGATATAGCCTTTACTAGGCTCGTCTAACGAAGGATTAGATGCAAACGCTGCCGTGACACGTGATAAATCATCGAGACACCTTTCAACGTGATCTAGTGTCGATGTTGGCACAGGCTTAAAAAAAGACATTTACAGACTCTCCAAGAAGATTTATTCTAAATGCTATATGAGTATTAAGTATACACGACTTTTTCATTATAAGTATAACTTTGAGAAAAATTTTTTACCTGCAACCAGGCATTTTATCATCAAAAATTAATAGCCGAGAAATCGCAAATAAAAACCAAAACTGGTATGATCCTTCAAATTTTCAAGGGCAAATTGAAAACATATGTTCACTAACAACATACCCACTAAACAAGCCTACAATCAACCCACAAATATTCTTGAGATTCTTCTGGCTATTCCAACCTTTTTGTGTCGCTTTTTTGTTCTATATTTTTTTTTAGCGCATTGGATTAAAAACGCATCCGCAACAACAAGCAACCCAACTCATCTTCCGACTGCCTCAACAGGGAATGTTCATGATATCGACTTACGTTTTTTATCCCCTGGCTTAGCAATCGGAATCGACAGCCCCTCAGACACTCTGACAGGGGAATACATCCTCTGTAATCTTGGTGACTACGACCTAGATGGCACTGATGACTTTGGGATCGGTGCACCTAATTATAACGCTAGTACTGGGGCCGTTTTTATTATGTCAGGGAAAAAACTTAATGCAACGGAACATTCACTACAACATTTACGAGATTCCTTATTGTTTACCATTCATGGAACACATCCTGGTGATTTACTCGGATCATCGCTAAGTTGCGGCTTTGATATCGATCAAAACGGATATAAAGATATTTTAGTTGGCGCACCTGGATATGGACAGGGCGTAGGATTCCAACAATACTGTGGAATTGCCTATTTGCTCTTTGGCTCCGCAAACTTAACTGATATTTATTTAAAATCCCTCTCTCCCGCACAGGGGATTAGCTATTTTTATTACGTTAACAGCGCAATTAGCGCGGGATTCAGTGTGCTCGGTGGCAAAGACCTGAATGGTGATGGTAAACCTGATGTCGTCATTTCTGCCCCAAATGCTTATACATTTAAAGGCGGATCTGCAGGTTACATATTTATATTGCATACAGGGACTACTTTTAGCAACGTTAACCTCTATATGTTTGAACTTTCTTCCTCTCGAACAGGAATCCTTGCGTCAGGTCCAAGCCCTTATGCTCGAGCAGGCAGATCAGTGGCATTTCTAAACGATCTAGATAATGACGGAACTTGCGAACTCATTATAGGCGCTCCTAACATTCAAAAAACATACGTTCTAATGAGCAACAATATCAATAATCAAGTCGATCTCGGCAACCCATCCCCTTCTCGCGTGATCACTCTCCACGGTAGCAGCTCCATTCAGGATTATTTTGGCAACAGCGTTACATCAATTGAGAATTTTGACGGACATAACAGCCACGGCATTATGGTATCTGCCCATACTTGTCTCGTATGGACAGCCGGTTGCCCAGGCGCAGGTACCACCTATATTTTCTACATAAACAATAACACTTCACATCTTTTTGCTGATAATGCAACCAGCACCCAAATGACAAGATTTTTTGGCCCGCCTGCATCCTTAACGAGCTTTTCTATTAATGCTGTTCCAGATATGAATGGTGATGGTCAAAAAGAAGCTGTCACCTGCGGAGTTCAATTTGCTAGCGAAGGCTTAAGTTATAGAGGGGTATGCTATGTTATTTTTAGTCAACAAGACTACATCAGCGACTTATCTCTCACTGATCTTTTACCTTCTCAAGGCTACGCAATTTACGGCGCTCAGGCATCTTCTTTTTTAGGCCAGTCCACGGCAGGCATTGATATTGACAAAAATGGTTACTCAGACTTAATGATTGCCACAGCAGACCCTTATGGATCTGCATCCATAAAGCTTTTTATTGTTTTTGGGAACCGATATCAATCTAACTCACCTACACTCTTACCTTCAGCGCATCCAAGCTACTTCCCAAGCAGCGTACCAACCATCAGCCCAACGGGCCTACCTTCTTATGGGCCAACATCCATCCCCTCGGCCAGCCCAACAGCGCTACCGAGTTATTTCCCAAGCATATGCCCCAGCTATGTTCCGAGTTATGTGCCATCATTGATTCCAACGCTCGTACCTTCTGCCTTACCTTCATGGCCACCAACTTTTATTCCAACCCTGTCGCCAACCGTTTGTCCAACAGTTTTTCCTTCTTATGGGCCAACAGTCAATCCAACATATACACCTACTACTCGCAGTCCGACGTCAGTACGCATAGGCTCTCGCTCAGTAACAATAGAACTACCAAATGATTCGTTTGATCTTAGATCAATGACATATAATGAATACGCCGATGCAATCATAATAACGACAAAGACCAGCGTTTTCTATGCTCGTCAGTCAGCACTTGGCTACATTCAAGGATCAAGTTTGACAGTAACGATGGAAACAGATCGCAGCAATCTATTTGCCATCACGGCTGGGAAGCATACCTATTTCACTGACCAGTCCTCCTCTACAATTTTTTGCATCGTTGAATATGATGAAATGACTCAAAACTACGGATCTAAATGCCTAACAAATTATCGCCCCCTCATATCAGGAACACTCGTCAAAGGGGAATATTTCGCGATCACAGAAAGTGGACCAACGAGTTTTTTTAAAACCCATCTTATTCGATCCGAATCTCTCACATTTTTGAGGACTCTACAGTATATTGTCACCGGTGCAACACCAACCGTTTCAGCATCATGTGGAGATAGCTTTCCATCAGCCTGTTTATATCAAGCAGGGTATAATCCTAACGACATGGTCATACTTCAGGTACCGGATATCAGCCAAGAAACATTTGCAGGATTAGGTGGATTTTTGTCTGTTATTAAGAGAACAGAGGCGGAAATAAATCTTCAATATCAACCATATCGGTTATCGATAACCCATCCGGAGCAGTTCTAGTGTTAGCTAAAATCATTAGCCAAGGAGAAATACTCCGCTATCAGTGTTTTAAACTACGACAAGAAAATCAAAAGCTTGCACAGGCAGAATGGGCGAAAGAAACAAACGCTGAACTTGGTGATATGATTTCCTATGGAAATGATATCACTTTACTCTGTGCGAATATAAATGGATTCATAGGAGCACCTAGCAAACAGCTCGTCATTATCGCATTAAACGAAACGTCCGGCAAACTGATCAGCGCGACAAGAGTCATTAGTCTGTTTTCAACAGATGGAGCGTGTCAATTTACTATGGCAGGCACACGCGGCCCTGTATTTTGCGTAACAACGATGCCCAGCACCACGAAACGAGCCGTACTATGTGGGTTCATTCGAGTCACTCCGTCCGGTATCGATATTTTTTCTCTACCATTAGATGTACAGAGCGTCCCTGTGTCAAACTCAGGGATCTTGTCTTTCTCCAACGTCACACTCACAATAACTACTAAAGCAGTCCCTTTAAACGTCATGACGACCGGCTACGCTTTATATCCTTCTTCTACTTCGACACAGGACATGTCGATTTTATCAAATGCTTATTTATTCGCAGAAACAAATCCAAGCATGTCACCAACCATCACGCCCAGCATGGAGCCAACTTCGCGCCCAAGCAAACAACCTACGATCATGCCATCGTTCAACCCAACGTACCGCCCAAGCCTATTACCAACTCTTTGGCCAACAGTGAGGCCAACAAGAATCAATGAAACCAATGCTCCATCAAGAACCCCGAGCATTCGACCGACCACACGCCCCTCAAACAAACCGAGTTACTCCCCAACGAACAAGCCAAGTACCTCACCAACGAACAAACCTAGTTCATCACCCACGGTTGAACCAACGCTAAAAGGTGCAACAAATAAACCGTCTTATTGGCCTACGCTTAGGCCATCACAAATACCAAGTATATCGCCAACGACGTTTATGCCAAGTTTATTGCCTTCTTTTATAGCGACATTTTTTTCTACGAGCGATCAAAAATCAAAAACTCCAACACTCTCACCATCGCCAAAGTTTATAGTCATCCCTCATTTACCGACAGAAAGTCCAGCAACAGAAAATGCCCCCCTTTCTAAACATGACACCATTGTTCTTAATTGCTTACTTGGATTTATGGGATTTTTGGTTGCTGGATTCATGCTATATTTTTTCGCGGAAAGATCAGGCTTTTCTTTTTCACAATATTTTTGCAAAAAAGAACGCTTTCGTATTGCACCTGACAATACACTCGATCCAGAAAAATTGGTGGATGACACCCTGAAAGAAAAAACATGTATCAATGAAAGTTCTAGAATCCTTATTACAACCATTGCCACTCGGATATGCGACCGAATCCGACAAGAGAGCGATGATGGCCACTGGGATAGAGAAACCACCATTTTATTACTTCGCGAAATTTATGAAGGATTTCTTAGCCAGGATATTGAAGCGGGCTTACCTGTAATAAACTCACCTCTAAGACCAGAGAAAATAACTGAGATATCAAACACCCTTTCTTTACTTTACATTTCTCATTTTGATATACACATGCATATACAGGGTTATTCTGGGTTAAATGATGAAGATATTAAAAACCAAATTGCTACGTATATCAGCGAAAGACAAAAAAATGTTACAACGACAATTCGAAGCATTATTGATTTTTACGGGTTATCAACCACCCCACCATCCAATAAAACCCAGAAATTAAGCACAATTCTTGAAGAAAACGAAGAACCTAGTTCTAAACATCGACAACGCAGCAAGACCATTCACACAGCAAAAAAAAATACGCACTTTTGGAATGATAGCGATTCTGATAGTATTGATAGTCAGGACAGCATCTACTCCGATAATAGTTCGTCGAGTAGACATCTTTCTGCCTTGAGTCATCGTTCTCATTCAGACAGCGAAGAAGAAATAAGAAGCGTGAGCAAACCATAATCTTCGACTAACTCTAAGACTCCTCTACATATCGAATGTCAACACTCCATCTCTATCATTACAACCACATCGTCATCACAAGATAGTGATCTTTATCTGAACTCAAGGATTGAATCAATACACTGGTTTCCATCAAATAGAGACGAATCGCCTCTTCTTCAAGAACAGACAACACATCCAGTAAATACGTTAAATTAAATCCTAAACGCATGGGAGCTTGGTCATATTCAATCGGAATTTCTTCTTCTGCTTCATCTTTATCAGAATTATGCGTATTTAATTTCAAAGAATGACGATCAAAAGTTAACCATACTCCTCGAGATTTATCATGCGATAAAACGGCCACTCTAGAAAGAGCATCTCTTAATAATTCTTTTTGAATAACCACTGGATGACTATCACTTTTGGGGATCAGCGCCCGATACTCAGGAAAATTTCCCTCAATCAATTTTGTACTAAAACAATAATCCTCTGACTGAACACTCACATAGTTATCTCCAATACAAATATCCAATGTCGCATCTGAATGCTCCAACAACTTCATCAGTTCCAACACTGCTCGTCTTGGCAACAAGACAGAAACATGCTCGTTGACAACAAAATCCAAGCGTTGTGTGCTCAAGGCTAAACGATGTCCATCCATAGCAACAGCATGTAAAGTATCACCAAAAAAATCCAAAAATAGACCATTTAAAAAGTGTCTTACATCTTGTTGCGACATCGCAAAGTGAGTTTTTGATAATATATTTTTAAATAAAACCGCCGGAAGAACAAATCTGTATTTAGGCGAAGCCTCACATTCCAAGGTTGGGAAATCATCTGCCGACATCAATGACAGCGTAAAACGACTTTTTCCTGAACGAACCAACAATTGCGTTTCTTGCTCAACAAAATGGATGTCGCTTGCCGTAGGTAAGGCACGACAAATATCATGCAATTTTTTTGCTGGCACGGCAATTTTTGTTTCCGCAGTCGCTTGATCCAGTGAAATTGATTTCACTAACTGAATTTCCAAATCCGTTCCAAGCAAAATTAACTGATCATTCTCTATTTTCAGTAAGATATTCGATAAAATTGGCAATGCCTGTTTTTTATCAACCGCATTAGTAATTAATTGCAAGGGCTTTAATAGTCGTTCTCTATCTATTGTTAATTGCATGGCTCCACCATTATTAAGTCGTTAAGATACGCAATAAATTTTTATAATCTTCTGCGATATCCGTTGATGTTTCAATTAGCTCTTTAATTTTTCTACAGGCATGGAGAACCGTCGTGTGATCTCGACCTCCAAAAGACTCTGCAATTTCAGGCAAGCTATGATTCGTTAACTCTTTTGCCATCGCCATCGCCATTTGACGAGGTCTTGCTACAGAACGATTGCGTCGTTTCGAGAGCATGTCACTCATTTTGATTTTATAATATTCAGCAATCGTTTTCTGAATATTATCGATGGTGACCAATTTATCTTGTAACAATAATAAATCTTTTAATGCATCTTTCACAAAATCTAGTGTAATCGATTTTCCGGTAAAATGCGCATTCGCAATCACTCGTTTTAATGCTCCCTCAAGCTCACGAACATTTGAGCGAATACGTTTTGCGACAAAAAAAGCGGCTTCATACGGTAAATCAATATTAGACTGTTCTGCTTTTTGCATCAAAATAGCGACACGCGTTTCTAATTCAGGAGGCTCAACACTGACGGTTAATCCCCAACCAAAACGGGATTTCAATCGTTCTTCAATACCTTTAATTTCTTTCGGATAGCGGTCACACGTCATAATAATTTGCTGCTGACCTTCAAATAAGGCATTAAATGTGTGAAAAAATTCTTCCTGTGACCGATCTTTTCCAGCAAAAAACTGGATATCGTCGATTAAGAGTGCATCAACCGATCGATAAAAACGTTTAAATTTTTCCATTGTCTGTGTCTGTAACGCTTTGACCATATCGGCGACAAATCGCTCAGAATGCAAATACAAAACACGTGCGCTAGGATTTTGTGACAACATATGACTACCAACCGCATGTAATAAATGTGTTTTTCCAAGACCAACGCCACCATAAACAAGCATAGGATTATTTTCACGACCAGGATTCGTCGCCACTTGTTTTGCGGCAGCCCAAGCCAGTTGGTTTGAGCTACCTTGAACAAAATTATCAAAGGTAAAATGTCGATTAACGTTAGAACGCAATTCATCTGTTTTAGACAAGACGGGGGTGGGCTCTATAGGCGCCGATGTCACAGAAATAGAAGGCTGTTGAGGAGGAGGTGAAGTAGCAACATCAAGTTCTAGATCAATATTGTCTTCAGGGGCAAATTCTAACAGTAATTGCTTGATTCGATCAAAATGGTGCTGACGAATCCAACCAAGAACAAATTTATTTGGAGCACATAACACTAACTGCATCTGATGATTGTGATGACGTACTTGCGCTCTCAGCGGTCGAATCCACAAGTTGAATAGATTTGTCGACAACTCAGTTTGCAAGCGACTGAGGCACTCCTCCCAAATAGATAATACTCGCGTCTCCATCTGGATTAGCCTCTACTTAACTGTTTTCTTTTCACCATATTTTTGCATCATATACCATTGCTGGGCAATCGATAAGGTGTTATTGACAATCCAGTACAAGACTAAACCTGCTGGAAACTGCAAAAAGAAGATAGTAAATACCACGGGCAAAAACATCATTACCTTCGCTTGAACAGGATCCGGCGGCGGCGGAGATATTTTTTGCTGAACAAACATTGTCACACCCATAATAATCGGCAAAATGTAATAAGGATCTTTAACAGCTAAATCACAAATCCAAAAAATAATAACGGTGCCTGTCGCAACTGGACACTTTCCACGATAACCCAGTATAAGGCAATAAACACTGGAATCTGTATCAACAAAGGCAAACAGCCCCCCAAGGGATTGACTTTTTCCTTTTTGTACAACTCCATCATCGCTTTACTCAATTGCTGCCTGTCGGAAGAAAAGCGCTCTTGCAAAACTTTAATGTGCGGTTGTAAACGCTTCATTGACGCCATCGAGCGATAACTTTTTGCTGACAGTTGATAGAAAACCAATTTAATCACGACCGTTACTAAGACAATCGACCACCCCCAATTACCAACGATGTCGTAAATATGTTGCATCAACCAAAAAATAATGACGGAAATAAACCACAGCCAACCATAATCAATCGTCAAGTTCAAATGCGGAGAAACGTGATCAAGATTTTTAGCAATGGCTGGGCCCGAATAAAGCTGCATACCGGATGATTGGTGTAGCTCGCCTGGCGCGACAGAAACGACAGGGCTCAACACCCCGATAAAATAAAGATTATTGTGATGATCGACATTAGAATAAAAGTTAACGGATTCTGAATGATCAGGAACCAGTGCGCTGACAAAATAATGTTGAAGCATGGCCACCCAACCCCCTGTGATTTTCTGTAAATCGACAGGATCTTTTTTCATAGCACTAAAGCTCACTTTGTTATAGTGCTCCTCGGGTGTCGATGTCGCCGCACCAAAATACGTATACCGTGAGGTCCCGTCATCCGCATTTGGGACTTCATCAGAACGTACTAACTGGTTATAATAATAACCCTTCCAAATCGAAGAACCTGTATTCTTAATAGAATACGATAAATCAATGACATAACTATTCGGGTGAAAAGTATATTTTTTCTCAAAAATTATACCCGACGCTGAGGGATTACTCACCAAGGTCAGCGCCAACGACTGCTGGTCTTTTTCTAACACAAGATCACGTTGATTCGTTGTAAAATAAAGGGCCTCTTTTTGTCCGGCATCATTTAGAAATCCAGACTGCTCTTGATAAAAATATTTTTTATCCATTGAAAATAAGTTCAGTGGTTCCTCTTGTTTATCTTGTGCTTTTGGGTACGCTAATAAAGAAGATTCCACAACATAACCCGTATGAGGATCAATCGCTAACGTCATCACATTGGTTCTGACATGAACAAGTTCCACGGATGCCGCGGACGTAGATATTTCATGTGAGGCCAAACGTGGCGCCGTTGGCACATTGGGAATATTATCGCTTTGACCAATAGTATTGGATGCCGTGCGAGATTCAGCGGCTTGACCGACTGTAGATCTCGGCGCCTCTTTAACGGTATGTTCAACCAACCAAGTATCCCAAAGCATAAATGTACTAACAGCTAACAAAAAATAAGGCAACAATTTTTTGGGGAAGTTCATAAATTATATCTATCAATGTCGTTAAATAAAGAAATGGTGGCGAGGGGCGGAATCGAACCGCCGACACAAGGATTTTCAGTCCTTTGCTCTACCGACTGAGCTACCTAGCCACTAAAAACGAGGTGCTATTAAACCTTGTATACCGAACGGAGTCAAGTCACAATAGAGAATATCCAAGGAATATAACACGAGGTAAAACAATGAAAGGCATTATTTTGGCTGGCGGTTCAGGATCACGACTTTACCCCCTCACACGAGGCATCAGCAAACAATTAGTCCCCGTTTATGATAAACCAATGATTTATTACCCACTCACCACGCTAATGCTGGCGGGTATTCGCGATATTTTGATCATCAGCACCCCGCAAGACGAAGCCTTATTTCAACGTTTACTAGGCGACGGTTCACAATGGGGACTGTCTTTTTCCTATAAAATACAACCCTCCCCTGACGGCTTGGCGCAAGCCTTTATCTTAGGAGAAACGTTCATCCAAAATGACAGCTGTTGCTTAGTCCTTGGAGACAATATTTTTTACGGACATGGTTTAGCCGCGCGGTTATCTCACGCAAGTCAACAAAAAGACGGCGCAACAGTTTTTGCATACTATGTAAAAAACCCTGAACAATACGGTGTTGTCACATTTGATCACACCGGCAAAGCCATCGCCATCGAAGAAAAACCCCAGTACCCACGATCCAATTATGCCGTGACTGGCTTATATTTTTATGACAATCACGTCGTCGATATTGCCAAATCCTTAAAACCTTCTCCGCGAGGCGAACTCGAAATTACTGATGTGAATCAATACTACCTCGCGCAGGGACAATTGAAGATTGAAAGCTTTGGTCGTGGTTTTTCCTGGCTGGATACCGGAACACATGACTCTTTATTAGAAGCTGGTCAATTTGTGTCGATTATCGAAAAACGGCAAGGCTTGAAAATTTCTTGCCCTGAAGAAATTGCATGGCGTTTAAGATACATCAACGATAGCCAACTTGAAGCATTAGCTCAACCCCTCGTAAAGAGTGGTTATGGACAATATTTACTTAGCCTATTAAAATTTGGAGGATGATAAGATAGGTTCTCTTAGTTGAGTGTCCGTTTTTTCGGAGCAAGATCATCTTTTGATGGCCCAAAAAAAGAAGAAGAAGCGGAACGTTTCATGATATATTGCAATAATAAATTCCATTAAATTAAAAAAACAGCCCCTATATACCAAGAAAAACGTGAACCTTAGGAGAACAAACAATGGCCATTAAAACACCGATTACAATTGCATACGGCGATGGAATTGGTCCTGAAATTATGCAGGCGACATTAAAGATTTTAGAAGCCGCGGGAGCAGATATTGTACCCGAGGTCATTGACGTTGGTGAAAAGGTCTATTTATCAGGCAATACTTCTGGCATTCCAGACGACGCCTGGCAGTCGTTGCAACGAACGAAAGTATTACTCAAGGCACCGATAACCACCCCTTTAGGCGGCGGGTACAAAAGCTTAAATGTCACGATCCGTAAAGCATTAGGCCTGTATGCGAATGTCCGCCCTTGCCGCGCCTTACATCCTTATGTTAAAACCCATTTCCCGAATATGGATCTCGTCATCATCCGTGAAAACGAAGAAGATCTATATGCCGGCATTGAGTATCGGCAAACAGAAGATATGTACGAGTGCCTCAAGCTCATCAGTCGACCAGGCTGTGAACGCATTATTCATTATGCGTTTGAATATGCGCGAAAATTTAATCGGAAAAAAGTGTCGTGTTTTAGCAAAGATAACATTATGAAAATGACCGATGGCATTTTTCACGAGGTATTCAAAGGAAAATTTCG
>JAJOJD010000036.1 GCA_021208965.1 Gammaproteobacteria bacterium | reverse complement strand
AGTTGTCTGGTGACAATAGCGAACTGGAACCACCTGATCCCATGTCGAACTCAGTCGTGAAACGGTTTTGCGCCGATGGTAGTGTGGCGAAAGCCATGTGAGAGTAGGTCATCGCCAGACTTTTTTTTTTATTCTGCTGGCATAGCTCAGTTGGTAGAGCATCTGATTTGTAATCAGGCGGTCGGGAGTTCGAGTCTCTCTGCCAGCACCATATTTTATATGAACAATACATACAATCTCATTCTTGCATCCTCTTCATCGTCACGAAAGATGATTTTGGATAAATTATCAATTCCTTACGATATCTTAGTTCCTGATATTGATGAGAGCCTCTTGCCTAGTGAAGGTGTTGAAGAGCATATTTTACGACTTTCAAAAGAAAAAGCCTTAAAAGTCGCGATGAATTTGCCCAAAGAAAAGCGGCCTGCCTTAGTTATTGCTTGTGATTCTGTTTGTATATTAAACGGAGAAATTATGAGCAAGCCTGAAACGCATGAAAATGCAGTCAGGCAGCTTGAATCGTCATCGGGAAAAATAGTTTATTTTTATTCAGGATTGACGCTTTATAATACGCATCTACAAACGTTTCAACAGGAAGTGGTTAAAACGGAAGTGCATTTTAAACACTTATCGAATAGTCTTATTCAAGCCTACTTAGAAAAAGATAAGCCCTATCATTGTGCAGGCAGCTTACGAGCGGAAGGCTTGGGAATTATTTTAATTGAAAAAATGATTGCGGATGATCCGAATAGTTTAGTGGGGTTGCCGCTTATTTCTTTGGTTAAAATGTTGGAGAACGAAGGATTTTATTGTTATCATCAACTCGCAGATAATTTCCCATAAAAAAAGATGTAAATTTTCCCATAACCGTTTTTTTTGTTTTTGAAAATTTTTCCTCCAAAATTGTTCATCTTTTATCCGGTGGTTTTTTAAAATATTTCGAGTGGGAGTGATCGAGCTTGGAGAGGTAAGTTCAGATTGTTGTTCGGCAATAAAAGGATAGATGCTATAGCATCTCGACTTCGGAAAATCTAATCCTTTAATAATGGCCTAAGGCCGATAGAATCAGGCTTTTGGCCTTTTTTTTGATTTATTTTGTTGCGCCTCGTTGCGTTTTTATGATGTCTGTGATAGAGTGCCGACATCTAGGTCAGGCGAATGCGCGATGTATATTCGAAAGAAGATCAATAAAGGTGGTTCTTATTCGGTGATGCTTGTGACTGGCGAGCGAACACCGGGAAGAAAAAATCCTACTACGCGTATTATTAAAAATTTCGGCTCCTCCTCTGAAGAGAAGGCGTTAGAAAATTTAGTGCAACAAGCAGAAGCTTATAAAAAACATTTGCTTTCCCATTCTCCGAAACCGAAATTATTAAAAATTGCAGCAGATATTGATCTTAAATCTTGTCGTTCTTTAAATGTGGGTTTTACCGATGTCTATGGGCAATGCTTCGACAATGTTTTTCATTCAACCTTGCCTTTGAAACCAGCCGCCATGGCACAATTACGCGATTTAGTGGTAATGCGGATTGCGCAACCTGCCAGTAAACGTAAAACAGCACAGCTTTCATCGGGGTATGGTATTGAATCGAAGGTAGATTCTATTTATAAATTAATGGATAAGCTTAACGATAAAATTATCACGCAAATTAAACAGGCGGTTTATCAACATACCGCACAGGCGCTTGAGCAGAAAAAAGAAACCATCGATATTTTATTTTATGATTTGACCACCATCTCTTTTGAAACCTCCTCTCAAGATGAGCTGCGTGACTTTGGATTTTCTAAAGATGGAAAACATCAACATGTGAAAATCATGCTAGCGGTTAGCGTTACTAAAAATGGGCTATTAGTGGATTACCAGGAGTTTCCGGGAAATTGTTATGAGGGTCATACGTTACTACCGGTGATTAATAACATGAAATTACGCTATGAGATAGATAAGATTGTGCTTGTCGCTGATGCGGCCTTAATGAATAAAATTAATTTACAGGAATTAACCCAAAAAAATATTCAGTATGTCATCGCGTCAAGAATAAAAAATGTTAAAAACGAGATTAAAGATAAAATTCTAGATATCACCGCTTATAAAAATATTTGCACCATTCATGATACGCAAGGCGTGATTCAAGATGACATAAAAACACAAATCATTTCTTTGCCTACTGGAGATTCATTAGTTGCTTATCACAGCAGTAAACGGGCTAGAAAAGATGCGCATGACCGCGAAAAAGATATCGAAAGAATTAAAAAATACATTAACAGCACGGCAAAAAGCAAATTAACCAGCCGCTTAAAAAAACCTTACGTTAAAGTCGATAAATCATGCAAGATTGAAATTGATGTTGAACAACTAGAGCTGCAAACAAGATATGATGGTTTCTTTGCTTTGCAAACGAATGTTGATCACATTAATCCAAAAGAATTGTTGTCGACTTATCGTGGATTATGGCAAGTGGAACAAACTTTTAGAATCGCAAAATCTAATTTAGAAATTCGGCCTGTGTTTCATTACAACCCTCGACGAGTTAAAGCGCATTTTGCACTTTGCTATATGGCCTTGAGCTTAATTCGTTATGTTGATTTTACGTTGAGAAACCATGGCTTGCTCGTTCCTTGCGAACAACTGTACTTATTACTGGATAGAATGCGCGTGATTGAAATTAAAAATGCGAAAGATGAGCAGTATGAATTTCTTGAAGATCCTCCACCAGAATTGCCTCATATTTACCACGCACTTAACCTCAGTTGGCGCAGAAAATTCAGCCATAAACCTCAATTATAGCGCGGAGAATTCTAATTTGAAGTGCGACAGTCTCGCAGTTAGGTATACTAACTGTGCTTACTACGGTAATAGGAGACTGTCACATGAGTCATTATACTCATTTTTCGATCACAGAGCGAAGAAAACTT
>JAJOJD010000060.1 GCA_021208965.1 Gammaproteobacteria bacterium | reverse complement strand
TCGCGTGTATTTTGTGATTGACAATGTGGGCAGTTCATAAATCAGGCTCTAAATTTCAAAAGGTGTATTTTAGCTGTTCGAGTTTAGTGTTGCAAAACTGTCGTTAGTACTGAGTTTTGACAAAACCCCTAATTCAACCCATCGATATTGCAAATGCAGTAGGAGAACTTCCGGTTAGGTTAGCTCTGAGCATATCAGTTGGATCGCACAGGGTATAATCTTCCATTTTGATGAAAGGCTTAAGAGCAGTATATAGTGTTTCAACTCCATAACTAGGGTAACAGTTCCATTTGTTATCCGCAAGCACTGTTTTGTCTAGAAAATTTTTTATCATTTTTTCTTTATCATCTTCTGATAGAATTCTTAGTCCCGGAAAAGCATGAAACATAAAAAGCAGATGCCTCGCGACTAACTTTGGAAGCTTATTTTCTATATTAGGATCTGATGCTCGAGTCTGATTATATGGGAAATCAAATAAAGATCCAATGTCTCTTACCAAGATGTCTAACACCTTATTTTCTTCGCAAGGAGAAAAAAATTTGACTAAGTCAAGAATAGATTGACGCTTATCCGCTACTAAAGTTTTTCTAATATTTGTCAGAACTCCATTTAGAACATGTCCTGCTCTACATACAACGTCAATAACTTCCTCTTTACAGTCTTGACTTACGCTCATCAAGTTTTGGTCTTTAATAGCTGTAGACAACGAGCGTTTGTTTTCTAACGAAAGATTATTAAGAAGAATATAATTACTTCCTGGCGTAAAAGCAGTTCTATATTTGATTTCATCATTTTCATCAATAGTAAGATACACATTATTTGACCTAGGCTTACCCTCGTCAATTTCCAGTATTGAACATATGGTACAACCCGAAAAAAGCCCATCAATGCCATTATAACAACCATAATTATAGCGAGCTTTTGGTTTTAGGTAGAATTCATAAAACTTATCAAGCATTTTTTCCTGCTCTAGTAGCCTAGCAGTTTCTGACTCGTTGCCAATCTCTTGATTTGATTTTTTTTCTTCATTTTGATCGGAAGTTATTGAATTTGATTCATCATTTTTTGTAATTATAAAAGCATCACTAATAAATTTTAAACGATTGACCGCGGATCGAACATTAGATCCCTCGCTTCCATTTTTTGTTTCTTGGTTATTTTCAGAAGTTCCCGTATCAATCTTATTGTTTTTTTTCTGCCTATTTTCTCGCGTAAAAGCTGTTTCTGCATCGTCATTAATAACCTCAAGGAAATGTGTCGCAATCTTCTCCAGTACATCTGCGAACTGATATTGCTTGTTACCTTTAACTCCATCATGAATATAATGTTTATGTTTCTCGAATAATAGTGTTATTTTAGCCTTTATTTGTTCCGCGTTTGGGCCAGTAATTTCTTCCTTAAGGTCGTTCAACAAATCTATGTTTTCGTCTATCTCTTTTCTATCCGAATGAGAAGGTAACGATAGTATCTGTGGATTTTGTTTCTGCTGCTGATAAAATACTTCAAAGTCGTCAGCTTTGTTGGGGTATAAACTTTTAAACGTTTTAAAGATACAATCAATTGAGTTTTTAACTTCTTCCTCATTAAAAATATTGATTAGTACTTCCAGGAAACATCTATAAGCAGTGACATGATCTCCTTGGCCTTTGACCGAAGATGAAGTAGATGGGCGTATATCACTTGAAGCCATATTAACAACGAAATAGTCACCACCATCTTCACTGATTTCTTTACGAATGCTAAACAATATTACTTGGTTATCATTAGCCCTTAGCCCCAAATTTGAGGAGCCGGAGCTCGTAACACTATCATCATCAAGATCGCTAGGGTCATCTTCATTTATATCACTTTGATACTTCCGTTTTTTTGAATTTGATGCATCATGGTTCTTGTCATCATTTATAGGTGTATCATAGTCATTATTAATAGCAACAGGGCTATTTTCGTTCTGATTTCCAGAATTGCCTGATGTGTTCACAACTACTCCTTACTTTTTTAAGTTCCATTTTTAAAAAACACTCGCCTTGGAAACACGGTTAAAATTGTGCACGATCTATCATTACACAGATTGCTAACATAACCAAATTAATTATTTCCACTGCTCAGCTTCGGCGCTTTTTCTGAGAAGCTATCAGCTGTTCTAATGTCCTGATAAAAAATAGAATCACGTGATAGAGTGTTGGGTATTCTCTGACTACTGCTCATTGTTGCTGTAATGATGGCGTCAACGACGGAAATCGTCATCTTTGATATAAAATCAAAATAATCCTCTTTAACCACGGATTTTACGTCGAGTTCTACATGATTGAGAGATAAATCGCTTTCGATAAGAGAGACGTTTTTGTGGACGTAGCCTAAGATTTGTTTAAACGAGCTGTGGAGATGAGACGTGTCCGCATCAAAATTAGATTTAAAATGCTTCCAAGCAGGCATCAAACAATCTGTGAGATCCTGTCTATTTTTAAGGCCGGCTATTATATATGATAAACGAGAGACCACAATAAATATGGGCAACCTCACCGCTTCTGGAGAAAACGCTTCTTGTTCATCTGAGTAATTCCACATCACAGTGTCTACGTACTTGGCCTCACTCTTAAACCCATTAGGATATTTTGTTTTCATAAAATTACCATGCAAATAGCAAAACAAACTAACTGAATTATAGTAAATTTTAGACTAGATTTCTAGTCGGTTTTGTCAAAACTGCCATTAGTACTGAGTTTTGACAAAACCAATCAGGCTCTAGATTTCAAAAGTTGTATTTTAGCTATTCAAGTTTGGTGTTGCAAAACTGCCGGCTCTTCGCGTTTCTGCGTGGATCGCTTAGAAAGCAGCGACGCCAGGTGCAAACCTAATCACGCCTACAGTATCTACGATTAATCGCTGAAATAATCTTGTTGCACTCGCCAATCCATAACATCTT